>DATKBQ010000124.1:0-19063 GCA_035546375.1 Planctomycetota bacterium
ACCTCGGGCTTCGCGCGGCTCATGCGCTCGAGCACCGACTCGAAGCTCTCGTCGTCCGTCACGGGCATGAAGCTCGTCTTGCCGCGCGGCGCGACGTCCTGCGCGCCGGCCAGGGCCAAGGTCGCGCAGCCGAGCGCGGTGACTGCCAGGGCGCCGACCGACCACGTGCGAAAGGGGGATCTCATGGGCATGCTCCTCGTTCCTCTTGTCTCTGCCAAAGGGGCCGCGGGAGTGCTCCGCGACCCCCCCCGCTACGGTGCAGAGGATAGCGCCGCCGCGAGAGGGATACGCCGGACAAGGTCGGTCACTGCGAGCCGCGCCGGGATTCCGCGATGTTCGGCGCCGGCGGAACCACGTGCCTCGGCTCGAGGAGCGAGCGCGGGCGCCGGGGCATCGATCGAGCGTCGGGCCTTCCGCCTCGCGGCGCGGCGCCGGCTCCCGTCGCCGGCGAACGGGAAACACGGCCGCCGCCCGAGCGTAGGGCGCGGGCCTGGCTCGATCGCGCTCCTTCGGGCAGGCAGACCCACCGACGCCGACCCTGACCCGAGGAGGGTCCCATGGACGCCCCCGCCCGAGGCTGCATTGCAGGATTGGTCTCCTGGAAGCTGGGAGGCGGGATCCTCTCCACCCTGCTCATCTTCTTCCTCGTCTATGCCCTGCTGGGCAACTGCTGAACGAGCCGGACGGCGGCTCGGATCCGCGCCGGCAGATCCATCGTCCAGCCCGTCCGGATCCAGGCTAGGATCGACGGGCGGGCCGACTGCGAAGGCCTCGACGAAGAGAGACACCTGGGATCTGGAGGGGCTGGAGATGCAGTACGTCAGGAAAATCGGGTCGCTAGCGCTCCTCGCGCTCGGCTGCGCCGGTGCGGCCGGCGCGACCGACTACTACGTGGCCGCCGACGGCAAGGACTCCCACAAGGGAACCAGCCCGGCCACTCCTTGGTTGACGATCAAGAAAGTCAACCAGCACCCGTTCGTGCCCGGTGACCGGGTCCACTTCCGCGGCGGGGACCATTTCAAGGGCATGGTCTACGTGCATGCCTTCGACGGCAGCGCGAGCCAGCCCCTCACGTTCACCTCGTACGGCGGGACGCGGGCCACGATCGAGGGCGAGGACACGCCCGGCTTCTACCTCTACAACAGCCGCGGAGTCGTCATCCAGGAGATCGACGTCGTCGGCACCGGCACGCTCGCCGGCACCGGGGACGGTATCAGCGTCTACAACGACCTGCCCGGCGACGTGCGCTTGGGTCCCATCGTGATCGATCGAGTCGACGTGAGCGGCTTCAGCGGGCACGGGATCGCCATCGGCGGCAACAACGGGCGGTCCGGCTTCCGCGACGTCGCGCTCACGCACATCGACGCCCACCACAACGGCGACACGGGGATCTTCGTCTGGGGGAACTCGGAGGCCTGGTGGGGGCAGACGCCTGACGACTATCCCAACCAGGAAGTCCGCGTCGCGCGTTGCAAGGCCTACTCGAACGTCGGCTCCGGGATCATCGTCTCGGGATGCGCGACCGCCGTGGTCGAGGTCAACACGGCCTGGGGCAACGGCGTCGGCAACCTGCCGACCCAGGGACCGGTCGGAATCTGGACCTACGATTCCCGGGACGTGATGATCCAGATGAACGAGAGCTTCGACAACTGGTCGAACGGCACGGATGGAGGTGGGTTCGGCATCGACGGCGGGTCGGTGAGCTGCGTCCTCCAATACAACTACAGCCATGGCAACAAGGGCGCCGGCTTCCAGGTCGCTCAGTACCCGGGAGCGCGTCCCATGCGCAACGTCGCGGTGCGCTACAACATCACCGAAGGCGACGCCATCAACCCCGGGGCGGGATCCCTGTTGGTGTGGAACGGCAGCACTTCCACGCCGCAGGATGTCTACTTCCACGACAACACGGTCTACACCGTCAAGGTCGCGTCATCGGCGGCGTCGGTCAGGGAGATCGGCGCAGGGCCCCAGTTCGAGAACCTCCGCTTCTGGAACAACGTGCTCTACGCCAAGGGCGGGGCGATCCTGGTCGATGCGAAGGCCGGTGGCGGGCTGCGCTACCAGGGCAACCTGTACCATTCCCAGAGCGGGCTGTTCGTGATCAAGCAGGGCACGAACGTCTACGGCTCCCTGACCGCCTGGCGCGCTGCGGGTCAGGAGCAGGTCGGCGGCGCGCCCGTGGGCGTCCAAGCCGATCCACAGCTCCTGAACGCCGGGGGTGGCGCTCCCGAGGACTATCAGATCCAATCGACGTCACCCGCGCGCGACGCCGGCCTGGGTCTCCCCCAACTCTTCGGTGTCGCGCCGGGGACCGTCGATTACTTCGGGAACCCGCTGCAGGACTGGATCCGCTACAACATCGGCTGCCACGAGCTGTGATCCACTCGCATCCCACCCGCCAGATCGACCGGCGCGCCGCGGGCTTGGTGTCCGCGCTGATCCTGGCCGGCCCCGCGTTCGCGGGCTGCCGCTCGGCCTACTACTCGACGATGGAGGCCTTCGGGGTCCACAAGCGCGAGCTCCTGGTCGATCGTGTCGAGGAGGGTCGCGACGCGCAGGAAGCGGCGAAGGAGGAGTTCCAGAACGCGCTCGAGGCGTTCCGCGCCATGTCCGGCTTCCGCGGCGAGGAGGGCCTGGAGACGATCCACTCCAAGCTGAGCCGCCAGCTCCAGCGCAGCGAGGCGCGCGCCGAGGAGGTCCGCGCGCGCATCGGGGCGATCGAAAGGGTCGCGGCCGACCTCTTCGAGGAGTGGCAGGACGAGCTCCGCCGGATCCAGAAGCGCGAGCTCCGCGCGCGCAGCCAGGAGCTCCTGGCGCAGACCCGCGAGCGCTACGAGGACCTGATCGAGGCGATGAACCGGGCCGAGCAGCGCATGGAGCCGGTGCTGTCGGTGTTCCGCGACCACGTGCTGTTCCTCAAGCACAACCTGAACGCCCAGGCGATCGCCTCGCTGCGCGGAGACCTGGCGGAGGTCGAGGCCGACGTGGGCGCGCTGATCCGCGAGATGGAGGCCGCGATCGCCGAGTCCGAGGCCTTCCTGGCGCGGATGCAGGCCTCGCGCTGAGCACGGCCGGCGCGCGGGCCGCTGCGAGAGGCACGCCGGAGCGACCGGCACCAACCGGGCGGCGCGTGCAATGCGTGGGGTGCAGACCGCCAGGGCAAGCTGGCGGCCCGCATGCCGATCGGGAGGAATCCCTACGGCAGGTTCATTCTACCCCGGCGCAGGGCGCGCCCGCACGCCGACAGGAGGAGATCCATGCTTGCCGAGCTTCCTGGGAATCAGGCCCAGCTCGCGCGCCATCTGCACGTGGGCGTGCGAGAGGTGGTTGCGTTTGCGCGCGTCGATCCACGACTGGAGATTCGGCGGCACCTTTTGGCGACCCATCGGCATTCGCGCTCCTTGCGTTCCGGTGCCGCGGCTTTCCCGGAATGGCGCGCGGATTCTCTCTTCCCGGGAAGCAGCGGATCAAGCGATGTCCTCACCCCCGGAGGCAAGCGACGTGGCTCCGAGATTGACGGTGCCGAGCCAGCGGCACCGCTGCACTGGCGGCCGTCCAGCATCTTCACGCCAGGGTCACAGGTCGCTAGCATCGAGCATCCGGTGCGTGCCGGGGTAGGGACACGAGCATGAGAACCCTGTGGCTGCCCGCGCTGGCTTGCTCCATCGCCGCCGGCTGCTCGGCGCCGGCCCTGAGCGTGGAAGGAAGCCCCGGCTCGTTGGACGCGCCGTTTCTGCTGCCGCCGGCGCA
Organism: Planctomycetota bacterium; assembly: GCA_035546375.1. GTDB lineage: Bacteria > Planctomycetota > UBA1135 > UBA1135 > DATKBQ01. The sequence continues at coordinate 3,751 of DATKBQ010000124.1, forward strand.
GGCGCTCTCCACGGAAGTCGGAGCCCACGGCGGGGCCTGGCTCGGCGACGGCGAGCCCGCCAACGACATCCCGATCCCGCTCAGCCTCTTCGCCAGGCGCCGGCTCGGCGGAGACTGGTGGGCCCGCCTCGGGGTCGAGATCGCGTCGGGCGACTTCGAGACGCCCCACGAGATCGTCGGCATCATGCAGGATCCGAACGTCTCGGACATCGATACCACGGCGGACTACGTCTCGGTGATGGCCTGGATCGAGCGCGTCCATGCCCTGAACCCCAAGAACGAGCTGTTCTGGCAGGCCGGCCTCGGCGTCAGCTTCGTCGAAGTGGACGACGTCGGCGGCCCGGTGCAGGGCGGCGGGACCTTCGACATCGAGACCGACGCGGACTTCGAGTTCCTGGGCTCGCTCGGCGCCGGCTACCGGCGGCTGTTCGGGGAATGGGCGGTCGAGCTGGTCGCCCGGTACGACTACCACGTCGCGGACTGGGAGGTGCGAGACCAGGTCTCGGGGGCGAGCGGCGAGGTGGACGACTACTCGACGTGGGCCTTCCTCTTGGGCCTCGGCTACAGCTTCTGAAGGGCCCGCATCGGCTGGCGCCGGGCAACGGGCACCAGCGATCGGGAAGAACCGCTGCGCTCCCCGAGTTCCGATTCCTCTGGAATCCCAGACCGAACGTACGATCGGCGGGGACTCTTCAGGCGTGCCTCATCCCCGGCCCCAACCCGACCGCGACCTGGTCGTCACGCACGCGCCGTACGTGCGCGCGCTGGCGCGCCAGCTCGTCTTCGACGGCCACCTCGCGGAGGATCTGGAGCAGGACGTCCTGCTCGCCGCGCTCGAGAGCGCCCCGCGCGACCCGCGATCCCTCAGGGCTTGGCTCGCCGCCATCGTCCGCCACCTCGCCGCGAAGGCCTTCCGCGCCCGGACGCGCCGGGCCGACCGCGAGCTGGCGAGAGCGCGCGAAGGCGGCGCCGTGCCGACCCCCGAGGAGATCCTCGCCCGCGAGGACCTCCGGCGGTCGCTCGTCGAGCACGTACTCGCGCTCGACGAGCCGGTCCGCTCGGCGATGATCCTGCGCTTCCTCGAGGAGCTGCCGCCGCGCGAGATCGCGCGGCGGCTGGGCGTGCCGGTCGAGACGGTGCGCACGCGGATCAAGCGAGGTCTGGAGCTGCTCCGCGCCCGCCTCGACCGGGAGCATCGCCAGGGGAGGGGCGCGTGGTGCCTAGCGCTGGTCACGGGACTGAAGATCGAGCCTCCGAGCCTACTTGCGGCCGGGGCCACGGTCCTGGGCGCGGGCCTGCCCGGAGTCGTCGCCATGAGCTTGACCAAGAAGGCCGCCCTCGCGGTCGTGATCGCCGCCCTCGGATCCACCGCGCTCCTGCTCGTCAACCGTGGCGAGCCGGCCGTGCCCCGCGAGACGCCGGCCAGCGCCGCTCCCGAACCGAGGCTTTCGCGCAGCCCGGATGCCGCGTCGCCGCTGCCCGCAGCCGTGGAGGACGAGGGTGGACGCACAGCGCTTGCGCCGGCGCCGACGCCTGCGGCCGAGGCGGAGCCGACCACCGGCTCGGTGCTCCTCACGGTGCGCTGGCACGACGGCACGCCCGCCGTGGGCGTCGGCGCGCGGATCTACTCGAGCGCGCGAGGCGACTTCTACGCCGATGCCTTCGACATCTGGACCGGCACCGGCGGCACGCACCTCTTGGAGGCGATGCCGCCCGGCAAGCTGACGGTCGCGCTCGATCGCAGCGGATCGAAAGGATGCACCGTCATCGCCGGCGAGCGCGTCGAGCTCGAGATCACGATCGAGCGCGGCTTCGACATCGCCGGGCGGGTCGTCGATCCCGCGGGCACCCCTGTCGCCGACGCGGACATCTTGCTCGACAGGCATGGAGGCGGCTGGAACGGGTTCGTCGTCGCCCGCTCGGCGAGCGACGGCCGATTCGAGATCCGTTCGGTCGACCAGGGCCTGTGCTGGATCTCGGCGCGCGCGGCCTTCTATGCTCCCAGCGCGCAGCGCCAGCTGATCGGCGGCGCGGTCGACGTCGAAGGCATCGAGCTCAGGCTCGACCAAGCCGGCGCAGCGCTCGACGGAGTCGTTCTGGGCGCGGACGGCGAGCCGCTCGCCGGCGCGCGCGTCTTGGCCGGCAACGAGAAAGCGTTCGACCAGGTCCGGTTCGACGACGGCAGCTCCGGCCGCGTGGCTGCGGCGCAGCACGTCGTCTGCGACGACCGCGGACGCTTCTCGGCCGCCGGCGTCCCGCTCGGGCGGCTCGAGGTCCAAGCGCGCGGCGCGGGTCATTCGCCGTGGAAGGGCGAGGTGGAGACCATCGCCGGACGCACCTCGCGGATGACGATCCGCCTCCTGCGAGGGACCTCGCTCGTCGGGCGCGTGACCGATCGATCCGGCGCTCCGATCGAGCGCGCCGAGGTCCAAGGGAACGGTGAATGGGGCTTTGCGGCGCGCACCGCGCGCTCCGCCGCCGACGGGACGTTCGCGCTGAGCGACCTCCCCGCGGGCGAGTTCAGCGTGTCTGCGAAGTCCAAGGGCTACGAGAAGACCGAGGCCGTGCTCTCCGGTGCACCCGGCGCGGAGCTCGAGTGGAATCCGGTGCTCGGCTCGGGGCTCGCGATCCGCGGACGCCTCCTGTCTCCCGGCATCGACTTCTCCACTTGGTGGATCCGCTGCGAGTCGCAAGATCGCGCTCAGTCGCCTTTCACGGCCAGTGCCACGCCGAAGGCGGACGGCAGCTTCGAGTTCGGCGGCTGCGCGGACGTGCCGCACAGGCTCCGGATCCACGCGCCCGGCGGCTCCTTCTTCGCCGTGCTCCAGCTCGAGGACGTTCACCCGGCCGCCGCGCAGCGGGACATCCCGATCGATCCGGCGGATCTCCTCTCGTGCCGCGTGCGCGGCCGCATCGTCGACGATACCGGCCAGCCGCTCGCCGGCATCGAGTTCAACGTCGCCCGCGAGGGCCACAATACCGCGCCGATCCTCACCGCCGACGCCGAGGGTGCCTTCGACATCGGCGAGTTGCCGCCCGGCAAGTATCGGATCCTGGTTCGCGCAGCCGGCTACGCCCCGTTGCACTCCGAGCTTGCGGAGCTCCTCTCCGGAGAGACTTGGGACTTCGGCGAGCTGCGGCTGCAGCGCGGCGGGACGATCAGGGTTCAGCTCGAGCGCGCCGCAGCCCTCGCAAGTGCCGACGTCCACGTCTCCGCCGCCCTACCGGGTACGGGCCGGGGCTTCTGGCTTCCCGTGCACGGCGACGAGGCCCGCTCGGAGGTGCTGTCGCCGGGCGAGTACCGCGTCCTGCTCTATGGCATGGGAACCCCCACTGCGATCGCGCAGCGCTCGGCACGCGCTACGGTGCGCGCGGGCGAAGAGACCCGGGTCGAGCTGCGCGTCGAAAGTGGCGTGCCCGTCTCGATCGAGTTCACGCCCGCCGACACTGAGAAGATCGATCTCCAGGTGCTGGATGCCGCAGGCGCGACGCTGTGGGAGAACCGAGTCGGGCGCCAGGCGAAGCTTGTCCTCCCTCCTGCAGCTGCCGTCGTCGTGGCAACGGATTCCAAGGGCCGGAGTGCGCGAGCGGAGGTCGCCGCACGCCCCGCGAACCCGGAATCGAGCTGGACGATCGAGCTGCGCTGACGTGCGCCGCGGTTCGCGGCCCTGGAACCCGCGCGCGGCGCTATCCTGGCCGGAAGAGGGACGCAGCCCCGCCCCCGCCGCCATGAACATCTACGGAACCTTCCGCCCCTGCGTCGCCTGGGTGTGCGGCGCGATCCTCTTCTGCGCGCCGATCCGCAGCGCCTTCGCCGGCGATCCGACCGCGCTCGTGAGCGTGCCGGCCGATGCGCCCGGGCTCGTCGACCTCGGCCTCGAGCTCGAGCACGTAACTCGCGACGGCGATCGCATCGTCCTGGCGGCGAGCGAGTGGGATCGCGACCAGCTCGAGCGCGCCGGGATCGACTACCGCGTCCTGCACCCCGACCTCGAAGGCTTCTACGCCGCGCGGCTGCGCGCCGAGCGCTGGCTGTGGGGCGGTGGGAGTCCGGAGTCCACGCCGGGCTTCGGCTTCGGCTCCATGGGCGGCTACTACACTTGGAGCGAGGTCGGCCAGAAGCTCGACGAGATGCGCCTGCGCTACCCGTCGATCGTCACGGCCAAGCGGAGCCTCGGGTTGTCGCACGAGGGCCGCGAGGTATGGATGGTGATGATCTCGGACAACGTCGACCGCGCCGACGAGTACGAGCCGGCGGTCCTCTTCACCGGGCTCACCCATGCCCGCGAGCCGATGGGGATGGAGGTCGTGCTCTACACGATGTTCCATCTGCTGGAGAACTACGGGATCGACCCGGAGGCGACCTACCTCGTCAACGAGCGCCAGATGATCTTCGTCCCGGTGCTGAACCCCGACGGGTACGTCTACAACCAGACCACGAATCCCAACGGCGGCGGGATGTGGCGCAAGAACCGCCGCGACAACGGAGGCGGGGTCTACGGCGTGGACCTCAACCGGAACTACGGCTACCTGTGGGGATACAACAACCAGGGCTCGAGCCCCGTCGCGAGCTCGGGCACCTATCGCGGGCCCGCGGCCTTCTCGGAGCCGGAGACCACCGCGATCCGAGTCTTCCACGGCTACCAGCGCGTCGTGACGGCGTTCCACTACCACGCCTACGGCAACTACGAGATCCACCCCTTCGCCTACCAGGCGAACGCCTTCCCTCCCGCGCCGGACCTGGACCGCTACCTGCGCTTCGGCGCCGATATCAAGGCCCTGAACGGCTTCAAGGTCGGGAACTTCGCCCAGACCCTGGGCTACCTCGCCAACGGCGAAGCGATCGACTGGAGCTACGGCGAGCAGGTCGAGAAGGACAAGGTGTTCGCCTTCCTGCCCGAGGTGGGCACGAGCAGCGACGGGTTCTGGCCGCCCTCGTCGCGCATCGTCCCGCTCGCCGAGCTGAACCTGGAGCCGAACCTCTACTGGGCCTGGATCGCGGGCGCGAGCGGCGAACTGGTCCAGGTCAGCGCCGCGCCGACGGTGCCCGCGGGGGCGACGGCCCCGGTGGTCGCGACGGTCGAGAACCGCGGCCTCGGCGCGCCGGCCAAGGACCTGAGCGTGAGGCTGGAGACGAGCGATCCCCACGTGACGATCGCGGTCGCGAAGAAGCCCTTCCCGGAGGTGGCGGCTCAGGCCGTGGGGAACAATGCCGGCGATCCGCTCGAGTTCCTCGTCTCGCCGTCGGCCCCGCCGAACCATGCGATCGCGCTCACCCTGACGCTCGAGCAGGGCGGCGTCGTGCGCGGGCGGCAGGTCCTGTGGGTGACGACGCAGTAGCGCCCAGAGCGATCGGATGACCGCGGAGGGCGGTGACTCCCCTGAGGCGGAGGTCCACGAATCGTTTCAGGGAGCCGGGGCTTGCAATCTCCGGCCGGTCTTTTCAGGCTTGAAAACTGCGGTGCCGCCGGGACTGGGGCAGGCGCCGGCAGGAATGGACGACGTCGAGCTGCGCTCGGTCTGGTTGACTTGGGAGCGCGAGCCTTCGGGCTTGCCTGTGCAGGTCCGAATCACGGTCACGGCGGGGGAGAGCCCGTCGGGCGATGCCCAGCTCGCCGCACGCGTTCCGCGCGAGGAGCTCGACGTTTTCTTGACGGAGCTGCGCGAGCGGCTGGCCGAGCACGGCGTGCCGATCGAAGGCCTGAAGCAGGGGCCCGAGCCCGAAGCGTGATCGGCCGGCGAGCGGCCAATCCCAAGGTCAGCCCGCGGCCGACGCGGCGGCCGGCTGTCCGGCCCGCGTGCCGCGGCGCGTCTTCCGTTTCGCCGCCCGGCGAGCCTTGCCCCCGGGCCTCTTGGCTGTCTTTCGCTTCCTTCGACCCCTTTCCCTTTTGATCGCAGTGCCGGCGCGCGGGCTAGCCGGCGGCCGGCTGGCCGGCCCGCGAGCCGCGTAGTAGCGGGTCCCACGCTTCGCCCCCTCGGTGCGCAGCTCGCCCGCCGCCATGAGCTTGGACACGGGGAGCTTCAGCACGCTGGTCGGCATCTCGAGCGCCCTGCCCATCTCTTCGAGCCGCTGTCCCGGGTTGGCTCGGACGTGCGCGCGGACCTTGTCCGTCATCTCGCCGACCGCCGCGGACGAGCGCCGGCCGCGACGCCCGCGGCGACCGGTGACGGGAGCCGCCACGCGCGCGACTCTACCGAGCGCCGGCGCGGCTTTCCGCGGGCGGCCCCGGCGCCGGGGCGCAGCGGATCCGTCGCCGAGGGCGCCGCGAACGGCCTCCACGGCTGCCGCGCGGACTAGGATGCCGAGGTCGTTCACGAGCGTGTCCACTCGGGCGCGGATCTCGCTGTCGATGTCGTTGGGGGGAGTCATGGCGCCGTGTCTAATCCTCGGGACGGTGCCCGTCAAAACCCGAATCCAGAATTCGAGGCGAGTTGGCTTGGTTTCCGGCATATCCAGGTGGGTGCAGGAAGCTCGAGATGAGGCTCAAATGACCCCGTGAGGCGAATCCTCTTCCTCGTCGGGGGCTACCTGAGCTTGGCGCTCGCCGTGCTGGGCGCCTTCCTCCCCCTCCTGCCGACCACCCCGTTCCTCCTGCTCGCGGCCGCCTGCTTCGCCCGCAGCTCGGCCAAGCTGCACGCCTGGTTGAACGGGAATCCGCTTTTCGGCCCGATCCTCGAGGATTGGGAGCGGTACGGGGCGATCCGTCTGCGCGTCAAGGTGGTTGCGAGCGTGATGATGGCCGGCCTCGTCGCCTATCCGGTCCTCTTCCGCGACCTGCCGCTGGTAGTCGAGCTCGTGGCGGTAGGGTCGGTTGCCGGCGTCCTTGTCTTCCTGTGGTCGCGTCCCTCGCGACCTTCGAGCCGGTAGCCAGCATCCCCGTCGCTCGCCGGGCATCCGACGGCATCCGCGGCGTCTCGCTGGCACCGGCAGGGGCGGCCGGCTAAGCGGTCGCGAGGTCGGCGGGCTTCGCGGGCGGCAGGCTCACCGGCGCGGGCTCGTCGAGGATCTCCTGCAGGCGCGCCGCGCTGGAGACGACCCGGGTCTGCAGCTCGCGCGCGAATCTCGAGCGCGCGGGGTCGGCCATCGCCCCGCTCTGGAGCACGCAATCGACGGCGCGTCCGAGCCGCGCGAGCTCGGCGGGCTCGATCCGGTCGTCGACGATCAAGAGCTCCAGCGCCTGCTCGGTGCCCAGGACGCGGTCGTAGGCGTCGCGCACGCGCTCGACGGCCTCGTCCAGACTTCCGTCCGTCTCTTCCGCGTGGCGCAGGCACAGGCACAGGTCCTTCGCGCTGCAGAGGACCGACCCGAAGGACTCGAAGAGCCCCTCCAGCTCGGCGGAGTCGCCGTAGCTCGGCCACGCGAGCACGCGCCTCCTCGCCTGGGTCGCCAGCGGCCAAGGTTCGGGCGGCACGAGCTCGGCGAAGGACTCGAGACCCTGCTCGCGCAGCCCTTCGAGCTCGCCTTCGCACCACCAGAGCTCGTTCAAGCCCATGAGCTGGGCCTGGAGCTCGTGCAGCAAGCCCTTGGCCAGCTCCGCGCCGCGAGCGCCCGAGCGCTCGAGCTTGCCCACGTCGATCGAAGCCAGCGCTCGCGCGGAGTCCTCGATGGAGCGGCGCTGGACCTGTGCCTCGCGCAGGGTGCGCTCGAGCCCCGCGAGCGTCAGCCTGCGCTTGTGCTTCCAGGCCGAGTGCGCGAGTGCGCGCGGATGCTTGCGGAACAGCCTCACCCAGGCCCGGGCGACCGTCCGGTTGCGGCGCGCGAGGTCGTCGAAGGAGAGCAAGTGCTCGTGGAAGGCTCGGGCGCTCGGCTCGAAGTGGACGCGGAAGCCGAGCTCGTCGAGCCGCAGGGCGAGGTCGGTGTCCTCGCAGCCGTAGTGGCGGAAGTCCTCGTCGAAGCCGCCCGCCGTGCGCACGGCCGCGAGCGGGACGCTCACGTTGCAGGTCCAGAAGCGGTTCCAGTCGTGCACTCGGCTCGGATCCAGGCCGGCGTAGCAGAAGACCAGGAAGGTCCTCTCCGCGACGCGCATGAGCGCGTTGTCGAGGGCCGCGGGAGGCTGCTCGAAGGTGCCGAGGACGGCCACCTTGCTCCCGGCCAGGCGCCGGTGCGCGTCGAGGTGCGCGGCGACGAGCCCGTGGGTGGCGATCGTGTCGTCGTTCACCAAGAGGACGAGCTCTCCGCTGGCCAGGGCGAGCCCGGAGTTGCGCGCCGCCGAGAGGCCGCCGTTGGGGCGGTGCACGACGCGCGTAGGAACGCGGAACCGGCGCCCGTCGAGCATCGCGCGGGTGCCGTCGGTCGAGCCGTCGTCGACCACGATCAGCTCGAAGCTGCCCGTCGGCGCGTCCTGGGCCTCGAACGCGTCGAGGCAGCGCTCGAGCGTCGAGCAGCGCTGGTAGGTGCAGACGATCACGGAGAGCTGCGGTCGCGACTCGCCGAGCTCGGCGGGCGCGGGCGGGCTCGGCTCGACCGCGATCTCGGCGGGCTCCTTCCCCGCGAGGGCGCAGAGCTCGCGGTAGACCCGCGCGGCCTCCTCCGGCACGCCGCGCGCGCTCCTCGAGCGCGCCAGGCTCCGGTCGGGGAACTCACGGTCGACGCACGAGCCGAGGAAGGCCTCGAGGCGCGCGATCCCCTCCGGCTCGAAGAGCTGGTCGTAGTGCAGGAAGAGCCAATCGCCGCCGCGGGAGCGCTGCTCGAGGACGCTCCGGTACATCGCCGCCCAGACGCGGGCGGCGCGCTCGAAGTCCATCGTGAGGTCGCGCAAGTACTCCTCGCGCGCGCACTCGCGCACGATGCTCTCGGCGGTGGCGGCGGGCTCGCGGAAGATGCACAGGCACGCGAGCTCGCCGGCGACCTCGCGCCACACCGGGAGCGTGTAGGAGAAGCGCGGGTCCTTGAAGGCGAAGGGGCGCCGCTCGGCCAGCCTGGCCATCCTCGCGCGCAGCTCCGGCGTGAGCTCGAATGCCAGCGGCCCCGAGGCCTCGGCCAGCCAGCGCTGCATGGGCCCGAAGCGCGGGTGGGCGGGCAGGGCCTGGGCCAACAGCGCTTCGTTGATGCCATTGACCTCCTCGGTCTCGAAGAAGCCCTTGGGATTCGAGTCCCGCGCCGGGTAGGGATCCTCCCCGACGTACCAGCCGGCGCGGGCGAGGGTGCCCGCGAGCATGCTGGTCCCGCTGCGCCCCGAGCCGAGCACGAGCACGCTCCTCGCGCCGCCGCGCCCGGTCGCGCTCGAGGTGACCGAAGCCGGCGCCGTTTCCTCGGCTCGCACGAGCGGCACGTGGAGCGCCTCGCGCGGGAGCCTCTTCGTCGTCTCCAGCCCGAGGGCCGCGTAGTCGTACATTTCCGGCACTGCGCCGCTGCCCCACTTGCGTGCGAACTCCCGCCAGTTCGCCTGCAGGAGCCCGCGGTGGCGCTCGCTCTTGCGCGCGTCGTCGTAGTGCGCGTGGTACACGAAGACGTCCTGGGCGACGCGGTTGCGCCAGCCGGCGTGCAGGATGCGCAGGGAGTAGTCGTCGTCCTCGAACCCCCAGGGGGAGAAGCGCTCGTCGAAGCCGCCGATCGCCTCGACGACCGCGCGGCGCACCAGCACGGCGAACGAGGTGAAGAGCTGGGTCGTCAGGCCGCGCCGGGCGTAGTCGCGCGCACGCTCGGCGGCGAAGGCCTCGATCTCGTCCACGCCGTCGCCGCCGGGGTAGCTGATCTGCTGGTCCTTCGAGCCGCGGTTGGCGACCAGGCACACGGCTCCCACCGAGGGATCGACGGCGCCGTGGTAGAGGGCGCGCGCGAGCCACCCCTGCGTCACGTAGACGTCGTTGTCGAGAAAGGCGATCCAGTCGCCGCGCGCGCGGGCCAGGGCCTGGTTGCGCGCGCGGGGCGCGCCCTCGTTGCGATCGTTTCGGATCAGCGCGAGGTCGGGCTGGTCCGCCAGCCACTCCGCGCTCCCGTCGCTCGAGCCGTTGTCGACGACCAGGATCTCGACCGGCCACTCGGCCTCGCGCGCCCGCCTCAGCGATTCGATGCAGCGGCGGGTCTTGGGGAGCGCGTTGCACGAGAGGACGATGACCGAGGTCAGCCCTCCCGGCGGAGGACCCTGCTCGGCGACCTCGACCGGGTCGACGCCGGTGCTCGCCATGTGGTAGCCGCGCTGGAGGCAGGCGCCGCCCACTTGGTCGAGCAGCGTCCGGGCCCTGGCGAGCGTCTCCGGCGGCAGTGCCTTCTCCGCGTACTCGACCTCGATCAAGCGCATCGCCGAGAGCAGTTGCGGGAGGATCTCCCGGTGGTGCTCCACGGCGTCGACGGCGCCCGCGAGGAGCCGCTCGACCTCGTCCGCATCCTTGCAGCGCATGATGGAAGGATCGCGGTGCTTCTCCCACATGCGGTGGAGGTTGAAACCCAGGCGCACGGCGCGGGAGAAGAAACCCTCGGGGGTGAAGCGGTGCTCGTGCTCGCAGCGCGCGTCCGCGCGGTAGAGTACGCGCCAGCCCTCGCGCGCGAGGCGGTAGCCCAGCTCGACGTCCTCGACCACGGCCTCGGGGAAGCGCTCCGCATCGAAGCCTCCGACCGAGCGCAGCGCGCTGGCGGAGAGCGAGAGGTTGCAGGTCCAGAAGAACGGCCAGCCGTGGAGCTTCCCGTGCTTGAGCTTCGAGAAGGCGAACAGCAGGTCGGTCTCCTCGAGCAGGCGCACGAACGGGCTGCGGCGGGCCTCGGCGGTGAACGGGAACGAGCCGAGGACGGCGCATCGGCCGGGCGCGCGCGCGTGTGCCGCGAGGTGGACCGCGAGCAGGTCGCGCGCCGGCCGCGCGTCGTCGTTGAGGATCAAGACCAGGGGTGCGCGGGCGTGCTCGAGGGCGCGGTTGCGCGCCGCTCCGGGCCCCGCGGGATCCTGGTGCACGAGCCGCAGCGCGAAGGGATGGCGCTCCGGGTCGAGCCGGAGCGGCTCGCGACTGCCGTCGTCGACGACGATCACCTCGAAGCGCGAGCCGTCGAGGGTCTGGGACCCGAGCCCCGCCAGGAGCCGCGCCACGCTCTCCGCGCGGTCGCGCGTGGGGACGAGGACGGAGAGCGCGAGCTGCCCCCGCCCGGAGCCCTTGGACTTTCGAGATCCCACCGCATGCGGCCCGAGTGGAGGGCCGGGAGGGGGGATCGGGCGCATCGGCGAGATCCTTGAGCACCGCGCCGCCCGAAACGCGCCGGAACCTGGAGCCGAGCCCGATCCTGCGAATCGCCGGCGCCGGCGCCGCGGGCCGGGCGAGCGCGCGGGACCTGCTCCGACAGGGCAACCCGCCGGTCGGGCGGCCGGCGGGAGCGCCGCCGGTGGATCGCGGGCTCGGCCCAGGGGCCTGCGCCGTCCGATCCGCAAGATCCATCCGTGGTGCTCCCCACGGCCCGGGCGCCAACCCTTGACGCCCCAGCGCGCGATCCCACAATCACTCGCCGACTTGGCTGCACTAGTGGAATTCGATTGGAAGGCACCATGCGCGTTGCACTGTTCTTCGATGGAAACAACTACTACCGCGCCCTGCGCGACTTCGACTCCTCGCTCGAGATCAACTTGGAGCGGCTGGTCGCCTGGGTGACGCGCCGCGTCGGCGGCGACGGGGCGCGGTTCGTCGGCGCCTACTACTACACCGGCACGTTCGAGGATTCGGTGGGGGCCTCGGACGGCGGTCTAGCCCTGGGCGGCTTCCTCGACGTCCTCGAGACGCTCAACGGCTTCTTCGTGCGCCGCGAGCCGCGCGTGCGGCGCGTCTCGGTCTGCCGCGCCTGCCAGGCGGCCAACGAGTACTTCACCGAGAAGCGGGTCGACACGCGCATGGTCGCGGAGCTGATCCAGCTCGCCGCCGTGGACGGTTTCGATCTCGCCTTCATCCTCTCGGGCGACGGCGACTTCGTTCCGGCGGTCCAGGCCGTCGGCGCGCTCGGCAAGCAGGTCTTCATCGGGGCTTGGCCCGGACAGCGCGTGGCGCGCGAGCTGCGCGCCCACAGCTTCGGGGTCGTCGATCTGGGCCAGGGGATCGCGGAGTTCTCGACGGGCCGCCGGCGCGGGTACGCGGCCGCCCCGTCCGGGGCCGTCCCCGCGTCCGCGGAGCCGGCCGAGAGCGCCGCGCCGAAGGCCTCGCCGGAGGCTCCGGAAGAAGCTCCCGACCTCGAGGGGACGATGCTCGCCGAGGTGCGCGCGGCCGAGGCTCAACTGCCGTACGTCAGCCGCTGGTACTTCCTGAACCGCTGGCGCGGCAGCAAGCTGCCCGTCGGTCCCAGCGAGCGCGAGCGCCTCCTCGGACGCCTCATCGAGGCGGGACGGGTCGAGGAGTACGAGATCACCGACGCGAACGAGCGCCTGACCTGGGCGATCCGGGAGAGCCGCGCCGCCGCTGCTCCCGAGGTCGGCTGACCCTGGCTGCGACAAGGCCGCGACAGGACTGGGCTCGTCCGGCATTAGGATGACCGCCCTCGTCTGCCCCTGATCCGCAACGCCGGGCGAAGCGGCCACCGGCGCCACGAACGAGCGGCCGCACCCATCCCCGAAAGGACCCATCGACATGAAGGTCGCCGCGTTCCTCGCCCTGCTCGCCATCGGCGCCGTCGCCGTCCAGGACATGCCCGAGCCGACGGCTCCGTCCGATCAGCACGAATGGCTCCGCCAGCTCGTCGGAGACTGGAGCGTCACGGGCGAGGCCACCATGGAGCCCGGCGCAGAGCCGATGAAGCACGAGAGCACCGAGAGCGTTCGCTCGGTCGGCGGGCTCTGGATCGTGGGGGAGGGAAGCGCCTCGTTCGGCGGTGAGCCCTTCACGTCGATCCTGACACTGGGCTACGACCCCGCGAAGGAAGCCTTCGTCGGCACCTGGATCGACTCCATGCAGACCCACATGTGGATCTACGAGGGGTCGCTGGACGACGCGAAGAAGGTCCTGACCCTGGAGACCCAGGGCCCGCTGTTCGGCGATCCGTCGAAGACGGCGAGCTACCGCGACGTGATCGAGATCAAGAGCGCCGACCACAGGACGCTGAGCTCCTCGCTGAAGGGCGAGGACGGCGCGTGGACCACCTTCATGCGGGCGGAGTACCGCCGGAAGAAGTAACCCGCGAAGCGCGACTCGGCGGCAAGGCGCCCCGAGCTCCGTGTGGCATCCAAGCTCCACCCCGCGGGCCCCGGCGAGGCCGAGGACGTCATGCAGACCGCCTTTCGGTCCAAGTCGTCCGTTCTGATGCTCGTGCTGCTGTGCGGCGCCGCGCGCGCGCTGCCGCAGGCCTCGGTTCCGACCCCGACCCAAGGTGACGCCGCCGAGCGCGCCAAGCTGCGCGAGGAGCTGATGCGCATCGAGGCGCGGCTCGAGCAGCTCGAGCGCGGCGAGTCGGGTTCCCAACCGACCGCGGCGGAAACCCTCGGCGGCGTTTCCCCTCCTCCGGGTCCAGCCGCTCAGCAGGCGAGCGAGAGCCCGACCTGGAAGGAGCTCATCAGCGGCCCCAACCGCTTCAGGTTCTACGGCTCCCTGCGGCTCGATGTCCTGTACGACGACTCGCGGCCGAACAACACGCAGACGATCGGCTGGATCCTGTCCGAGGATCCCACGGCTCCACCGGGCATCGGCGCGGGCGACAAGAACAAGGAGGATCTGACGATCCACCCGCGGCTGACCCGGCTCGGCGTGGACTTCGACGGCGGCGCGATCCAGGGCTTGAACGATGCCAGGCTCACCGGCAAGGTCGAGGTCGACTTCTACAACAACGGCTTGCTCGGCCAGTCGGAATCGCGGGATGCGATCCGCATGCGCCACGCATGGCTGAAGCTCGCGTGGTCGGAGCTCTCGCTGCTCTTCGGCCAGACGAACGACGTCATCTCGCCGATCTTCCCGATCGTCAACGCCGACCTCGTCATGTGGGGCGCGGGCAACCTCGGCGACCGGCGGCCGCAGATCCGCGGCGAGTACCGGCGCAAGGTCGAGGAGTCGAGCTGGATCGTGCAGGGCGAGATCGGCTTGACCGGCGCGGACGACAACCAGGACCTCGACGCGCCCAACACCTTCGGCGCGGGCTTCCGCGACGGCGAGACCTCCGGGTTGCCGACCTTGCAGGCGCGCGTCGCCTACGCCTGGCCGCAGCGCGGGAAGAGCGCCGAGGTCGGCATCTGGGGCCACCGCGCCTGGGAGAAGCCTGACACCAAGTTCGCCGGCGAGGACGAGTTCGACAGCTCCGCGGTCGGCTTCGACGCGACGCTGCCGATCACCTCCGAGCTCGCCCTGAAGGCGGAGGCCTGGAGCGGCGAGAACGTCGACGACGTCCGCGGCGGCATCTTCCAGGGCATCAACACGACGACCGGCGAGGAGATCGAGTCCCGCGGCGGCTTCGTCGAGCTCGGCTGGCAGGCGACGCCGCGCTACCAGCTCTCGGCCGGCTACTCGCGCGACGACCCCGACAACGGCGACGTCGGCGCCGGCGGCCGCGCCAACAACGAGATCTGGTACTTGGCCAACCGCTGGAAGTACGACTCGGTGACGATCGGGTTCGACTACCTGAACTGGACCACCGAGTACGTCGGCTTCGGCGACGGCACCGACAACCGCTTCAACGCGTTCATCCAGTACAGCTTCTAGGAGCAGGCGCAGGTCCTGCCGGCGCAAGCGGACGCGAGCGACGAACCGGTTCCGATCGGGCGCACGGGCTCCTTGCGGCGGTCAACCGTCCAGCCACTCGGCCACGCCGCCGAAGTCGCACAGGCCGATCAGCACGAAGGCCGGCGCGCCGAGCGCGAAGGCGATCAGCCAGCCGCCGAGGTTTCTCGAAGACGAGCGTCCCAGCGCGGCGTGGAGCGGCGGGAAGAAGAGGCAGGACGCGAGCGCGGCGATGCCCAGCGGCATGACGAGGCGGAAGTGGATTCCGAGGGTCGAGGCATCGAGGTTGCCGTGCCGCCATTCCGGAAGTCCCTCACCCGTGAAGACGTGATCTCCGCCGTGCGGCCACTGCCCCAACCGGATGTAGGCGCGGACCACGAGCGAGGTGGCTACGAGGAGCCACGCCAGCGGAAGGATCGCCGTGACCCTGTGGAGGCCCTGGAGGAGTCGGTTCACCGGGGTCGCTTGCCGGAGGCGCGTGAAGAACAGCCAGCACGTCAGCCAGACCGTGGCGAGGACCACACCGACGAGGAACTGGACCATCAACGCGTCCGCCAGCATCTTCATCGCGCCGGGGCTTTCTCGCTCAACCTGGCCGCGGGTAACGTCCTAGCCATCGGTTCCAGACCACGATCGCCAATTCTCCCAGGACCTCGAGATAGGTCGAGGGCGAGACACTCCCGCGCCCGAGATCCTCGCCCGAGAC
>DATKBQ010000125.1:0-3543 GCA_035546375.1 Planctomycetota bacterium
CCCCAGTACCCGTAAATTGCCTGCAGGCAGGTCGCGCCGCAGCTCGACCCGTCGGGCTGGGCCGAGATGCACAGATCCAGGCGTGTCGCCATCCTCGGGATGGGGCGGGATGCTACCACCGTGCCCCACGGAGGGCTGCGCCGCAGTTGCGCGAACCGGTTGCAGGAGGTCAGATGGCGGTGCCCGCGCCATGACCAGCCCCCCCCTCGAGCGGGTCGTCGCGATCGTGCTCGCCTGGACGCTCGGCGCCGCGGGCGCGCTCGCGCAGGCCTCCCAGCAGGCGCTGCGCTTCCATGCCCAGACCGCTCCGCAACAGGACCGGATCCGGATCCGCGTCGACGACGACGTGCCCGGCCCCGGCGGGAGCGAGCCCTGCGACGTCGGCGCGAGCGGGTTCACGCTGGAGCTGTGGATCCGCGGGAACCTCGCCGACAACCCCGCGCCCGGCCTGGGCGGCGGCGCGAGCGTCGCCGACGAGAGCTGGCTCGCGGGCAACCTGCTGCTCGACCGCAGCGTCTGGGGCGCGAGCGAGCGCGAGCTCGGCGTCAGCTTCGCCGCCGGCCGCGTGCGCTTCGGCACCGGCAGTGGCGACTCGGGATCGGACCTGGCGAACACGCTCGAGGGCAAGATGGTCGTGCTCGACGGCGTCTGGCACCACGTCGCCTGCGTGCGCGACGCCGCCAGCGGCGTGAAGTCGATCTACGTCGACGGCAAGCTCGACTTCGCGGGGCCGCCCGCGACCTCCCACGCCGCTCTCTCCTATCCCGAACAGGGCGTGGGGAACCCCGGCGCGAGCTGGAACCCGTTCCTGGTGGTCGCCGCGGCGAAGCACGACATGGGGACGGGCTTCTCGGGCTTCGCCGACGAGCTGCGCGTCTGGTCGCTCGCGCGCAGCGCGGGCGAGATCCAAGCCACGTACGACCGCGTGCTTCCCAAGCTGGTCCCCGGCCTGGTGGGCTATTGGCGCTTCGAGGAGGGCTCGGGCACGTCGCTCGCCGACTCGAGCGGCGCCGGATCGCCGGCCGGCAGGCTCATCGCCGGTGCGGCGGGCAACGGCGAGTGGAAGTCGTGGGGCTTGGACCCGATGAACACGGCGCCCATCCTGAGCGGCTCGCTGCCGAGCGGCTTCCAGCGCACGCTGGTGACCGACGCCGTGTCCGAGGCGACGACGCTGGCCGTCGCCCCCGATGGGAGGCTGCTCGTCGGCGAGCGCGGCGGCCGCGTGCTGGTCATCTCGGGCGGAGCCCTGCTGCCGCAACCGCTGATCCAGATCCCGGTCGACACCCAGATGGGCGCGCGCGGGCTGGCCGGTCTCGCGTTCGATCCGGCCTTCGAGCAGAACGGCTGGCTCTATGCCTACTACACGACGCTGGAACCGCGCAACCGGATCGGTCGCTTCACGGTGATCGGCAACACCGCCAGCCTCGCGTCGGAGCAGGTGATCTGGCAGAACCCCTCGCTGGCGAGCTTCGAGCACCACGGCGGTGCGCTGCGCTTCGCGCACGACGGGCGGCTGCTCGTCGCGACCGGCGATCAAGGGGGTCCGAACTCGCAGCAGCTCCAGCTTCCCGACGGCAAGATCCTGAGGCTCGAGCGCGACGGCTCGATCCCGCCCGACAACCCCTTCGCCGGCCAGCCCGGGGTCGACCCCGCGATCTGGGCCTACGGCCTGCGCAACCCCTTCCGCATGAGCGTCGATCCGATGAGCGGCACGGTCTGGATCGGCGACGTCGGCAGCGACGGCCCCGCCGCGTGGGAGGAGCTCCTGCGCGGCGCTCCCGGCGCCAACTACGGATGGCCGCTGCAGGAGGGGCCGAACTGCTTCGTGCCGCCGTGCACGAAGATCACCTTCCCCGTGCACGCCTACCGCCACGACGATCCGGCGTACTTCTGGAGCAAGCCCCAGGGCTCGATCACCGTCGGGCCGGTCTACCGCGCGAGGGCCTTCCCGCCCGAGTACCAGGGAAACCTGTTCGTCGGCGACTACGCGAACCGTTGGATCCGCCGCCTGGTCCTGGACGCCGGCGGGCAGGTCCAGGCCGACCTCGTGTTCGTGCCCTCGCCCGAGGCGGGCACCGTCGTGGACATGGCGGTCGGGCTCGACGGCGCGCTCTACTACACGACGTTCGGCAACACCCCCGTGCACGGCAAGGGCGACCCGAGCGCGGTGTACCGCATCGACTTCAACGGCGCCGGCAACCTTCCACCGGTCGCCGTGGCCGGCGCCAGCCCGACCCAGGGACCGCGCGGCGTGGAGGTGCGGTTCACGAGCGCCGGCACCTACGACCCCGACCAAGGGCCGGCGCCGCTCACCTACCTCTGGGATTTCGGCGACGGCGCCAGCTCGAGCGCGCCCCATCCCAAGCACGTCTACCTCGCCGCAGGCCTGTTCCAGGCGCGGCTGGAGGTCGGCGACGGCGCGGCGACGGCGCTCTCTGATCCGATCGCGATCGAGGTGGGAACTCCGCCGCTGGTGGTGATCGAAGAGCCGCCGGAGGGGACGATCTACCGCGCCGGCGACACGATCGGCTTCGAGGGCTGGGCGGCGGACTCCGAGGATGCGGCACTGCCGCCGACCGCGTTGACTTGGCAGGTGATGCTCGTGCACCACCAGCACACCCACCCCTTCTTCGGCCCGCTCTCGGGAGTCGCGAGCGGCAGCTTCATGATCCCGCTCGCCGGGCATCCGCCCGAGGACACCTCCTACGAGGTCCACCTGACCGCGCTGGCCGGCAACGGCTTGAAGGCAACCGTGGTCCGGCCGATCGAGCCGGTGATCTCCCCGCTGGTCTTCGACACCGTGCCCACGGGCATCCCGATCTTGCTCGACGGGAGCCCCGAGGCCACGCCGAGGCCCTACGAGACCCTCGAGGGCTACCACCACGCGCTCGAGGCGCAGCCGGTGTTCGAGCTCGGCGGCAAGACCTGGATCTTCCGCCAGTGGAGCGACGGCGGCGCGCTGTCCCACACCTTCGTCGCCCCGCCGGGCGGCGGCGCGCTGAGCGCGGTCTACACCTCGGGCAAGAAGGTGTCGGTGCAGGTCGCGGTTCCCGCTCCCGATAGAAACGCTGAGCACTCGCCGGCCTACGGACAAGCCTTCGCCAGCCCGAGCGACCCGCTGGCGATCACCGCCGGCCGCGACGCGAACGGGCCCCTCCAGGCGGGGCTCGCGTTCCACCTGCCGGTCCCGCGCGGCGCGCTCATTCTCTCGGCAGCGCTCGAGCTCACGGCGGGGCAGGCCAGCGCGGGCTCGCCGCAGATCGAGATCCGCGCCTACGCGACCGGCGACGTGCCGCGCTTCCAGTCGGGCTCGATGACGCCGCTGAGCGCCTGGGCCCCACTCGGCGCGGCCTCGGTGAGCTGGGCGCCGCCGGCCCTCGCGCCGGGCCAGCTCGCGTCGACGCCCGACCTCGCGGCGCTGGTCCAGGAGGTCGTCGACCGGCCCGATTGGAAAGCGGGCCAGGCCTTCGGGCTCCTGCTCGACGGCACGCCGAGCGCCGGCGTCGCGTGGCGCCGCATCGCCAACGTGGCCTCGGGCACGCC
>DATKBQ010000126.1:0-5366 GCA_035546375.1 Planctomycetota bacterium
GCCGTACTCGGCCGCCGAAGCGCCCGAAGGGCGCCCCTGTAGGCTTGCGCGTGACGCCTGCTCCGCGCCCGATCCGTCCTTGCACGCCCCCCGCCGCTCGTCCATACATAGAATCGCCCCGGCCGCCCCGCGGGCCTCACCATGCGCGCGGTCCCCCGCTCCACCCCTCCGGTCCGTCGCGCCCTGGCGCCAGCCCTGGCCCTGTTCGCATCCCTCGCCCTCCCCGCCTGCTCCCAAGACCCCGAGCGCCCCCAGAGCGCGATCCTGGTCACGCTCGACACCATGCGCGCGGACGTGCTCGGCTGCTACGGCGGCTCGGGAAACCTGACCCCGTGCCTCGACGACCTCGCCCGCTCGAGCGTGCGCTACGACCGCGCCCGCAGCGTCACCTCGACGACCCTGCCTGCCCACGCGTCGATCCTGACCGGCCTCTATCCCTTGCGGCACGGGGTGCGCGACAACGGCATCGCGCCGCTCCCCGCTTCGGCCCGCACGCTGGCCGAGCTGGCGCGCGAGCGCGGGCTGCAAACCGCGGCCTTCGTCGCCTCGAGCGTGCTCGACCGGGCCTTCGCCCTCGACCAGGGCTTCGACGTCTACGAGGAGCCGGAGCGCGGAACGCCGGCCCTCGACGCGACCACCATGGCGCGCCAGGCGCGCTGGTGGCTCGGGCGGCGCGACCGCTCGCGGCCGTTCTTCCTGTGGCTGCACTTCTACGACCCGCACGTGCCCTACGCCCCGCCCGCCTCGTACCTCGAGCGCGCCAGCGACGCCTACCGCGGGGAGGTGGCGTTCGTCGACGCCACGCTCGGCGAGCTCGTCTCCGAGCTGGAGGCCGACGGCACGCTGGAGCACACGCTCCTGGTCGTCGTCGGCGACCACGGCGAGAGCCTCGGCCAGCACGGCGAGCCGACCCACGGCGCCCTGTGCTACGACTCGACCCTGCGCGTGCCGTTCTTCGTGCGTCATCCCGATGGCTGGCGCGCCGGCGAGCGCTCCGACGAGACGGTGAGCGTGGTCGACGTCTTCCCGACGATCGTCGAGGCCCTGGAGCTGGGCGAGCCGGGCGACGTCGACGGGCTCAGCCTCTACCGCCGCGAGGTCCCCAGGGAGCGCGGCATCTACTTCGAGTCCTACTCCGGCTGGTTGAACTACGGTTGGAGCCCGCTCGCCGGCTGGGCGGACCGGCGCCTGAAGTACATTCACTCGAGCTCGCCGGAGCTGTACGAGCCGGCTGCGGACCCGCAGGAGCAGCACGACCTCGTCGGGCGACTGCCGGGCGAGCCCGAGCGCTACCGAGCGGCGATCGCGGCGCTGGCCGCGCGGCCGGTCCTGCCTGCGGAAGACGCGCGCCTTGGCGAAGACGTGCTCGGCGCGCTGCGCCAGCTCGGCTACGCGGCCTCGGGCGCGGTGATCCCCGATCTCCCGGGTCCGCTCGAGGACACCGGCCGGCCCAGCCCGCGCGAGCGCGCGGTCGAGCTGGCGCCGCTGACCCTCGCCAGCCACTTGGCCGAGCAGGGCCGGTGGGGGGACGCGATCCCGCTCTTGGAGGGGATCCTCGCGGCCAACCCGCGCAACCGCATGGCGCTCGACCTCCTCGGCTACGACCTCCTGCAGGTGGGGCGGCACGCCGAAGCGCGCGAGGTGCTCGAGCGCCGCCTCGCGCTCGAGCCGGAGCGCTCGGACACCCACGTCAACCTCGGCCTCGCCCTGGAGCTGCTCGGCGACGACGCGGCCGCGCTGGCGTCGATGGACCGGGCGCTCGCGATCGACGCCCTCTGCCAGCCGGCGCTCGAGGCGGCGGCGCGCATCGCCGCCCGCGCCGAGGAGACCGAGCGGGCGGAGGCCTACCGGGAGCGCCTGCAGGCCTTAGCGCGGTGAGCGTGGCCCCGCTGGTCGTCTTGCGCGGCGTGGCCAAGAGCTACCGCGAGGGCCGGGGCGAGCACGCCGTGCTGCGCGGCGTCGACCTCGATCTGGCGCGCGGCGAGTTCGTCGCGCTGCACGGCCGCAGCGGCTCGGGGAAGTCGACGCTCTTGAACCTGATCGGCGGAATCGATTCGCCCAGCGCGGGCACGGTGCAGGTCCTCGGCCGCGACCTGGCGCGGATCTCCGAGCGCGAGCGGACGCGGCTGCGCCGCGGCGGCATCGGCTTCGTGTTCCAGTTCTTCAACCTGATCCCGACGCTGACGCTGGAGGAGAACTTGCTCCTGCCGATCGAGCTCGCGGGCCGCGCCAGCGCGGCTCGGCGCGCGCGGGCCCTGGAGCTGCTCGCCGAGGTCGGGCTGGAGGGTCGCAGGCGGAGCTTCCCCGACAGCCTCTCCGGCGGCGAGCAGCAGCGCGCCGCGCTCGCGCGCGCCCTGGCCCAGGAGCCGGAGCTGGTGCTCGCTGACGAGCCCACCGGCAACCTCGACGACGAGAGCGCGGCGGAGGTGCTCGGGCTCCTGCGGCGGCTCCTGCGGCCGGCGGAGAAGACGCTGCTCCTCGCGACGCACGCCGCGGAGGCCGCGCGCCTGTGCGACCGCGTGCTCGAGCTGCGCGAGGGCCGGCTGGAGGCGCTTGCGGCAAGATGAGCCTTCTCGCGCGCGCCAGCCTGCGACACCTCGCGCGCCACCCGCTTCAGCTCGCGCTCGAGCTGGCCGGCGTCGCGCTCGGCGTCTCGGTCGCCGTCGGGATCGAGCTCGCTTCCCACAGCGCGCGCGAGGCCTTCGCATGGGCAGCCGAGACCGCGACGGGACGCGCGACGCACCGCCTCGAGGCCGGCGCGGGCGGGATCGACGAGGCGCTGTACGCGCGCCTGCGCCTGGAAGGACCGGACGTGGCGATGGCGCCGCGCGTCGAGGACTGGCTCTTCGTCGACGGGACGAGCCCGCGCACGCTGCGGCTGGCCGGCGTCGATCCGATGAGCGAGGCGGGGCTGCGGCCCTGGCTCGCCGCGCGGGCGAAGGGCGGCGACCCGCTGGCGCTCCTGAGCGAGCCGGGCGGCGTGCTCTTGGCCGCGGAAACGGCGCGCGAGCTCGGCCTCGAGCCCGGCGCGGTGCTCGAGGGCTCCGCCGGAGGCCGGCGCGTCGAGTTGAGCTTGCTCGGGCTCCTCGAGCCCGCCGATGAGCTGACCGCGCGCGGGGTAGCCGACCTGGCGGTCGTCGACATCGCCGCCGCGCAGGAGATCCTCGGCCGCACCGGCCGCATCGACGCGGTCGACTTGCGCCTGGACGAGGACCCGGCGCGCCGCGCGGCGGAGCTCGCGCAGCTCGAGCGGCTGCTCGGCGGGGCGGCGCGCGTCGTGCCCGCCTCGCATCGCGCGCGCAGCCTGCAAGGCATGACGCGGGCCTTCGACATGGACTTGCGCGCGCTCTCGCTGCTCGCGCTGCTGGTCGGGGTGTTCCTGGTCTACGGCGCGACCAGCTTCTCGGTGGTGCAGCGCCGCGAGCTCTTCGGCGCCTTGCGCACGCTCGGCGTCACGCGCGGCCAGATCCTGCGCCAGGTCGTCGCCGAAGCGCTCGCGCTCGGCGCCGTGGGCGGCGCGGCGGGGGCGCTCCTGGGCTGGGCGCTCGCCTCGAGCCTGGTCGAGCGCGTGGCGGCGACGATCAACGACCTGTACTTCGCGGTGCGCGTCTCGGAGCTGGAGGCGTCGCCCGCGATCCTCGCCCGCGGCCTGGCTCTCGGGATCGGCGCGATGCTCGCCGGCTCGCTCGTGCCGGCGATCGAGGGCGCGTCCGTCGCGCCGCGCACGGCGCAGCAGCGCTCGCAGCTCGAGGCGCGCACGCGGCGCGCGCTGCCGGCGCTGGCCATCTCGGGTGCCGCCCTGTGCGCGATCTCGCCGCTCCTCGTGCAGCTCCCCGGCGAGCACCTCGCGCCCGCCCTCGCCGCGCTCTTCGCGCTGCTGGTCGGCTTCGCGCTGCTGGCCCCGGCGGCGACGGCGCTCGCGAGCCGGGCGGCGGCCCCGCCGCTGGGCGCGGTGCTGGGCAGCCTCGGCCGGCTCGCCGCGCGCGGCCTCGAGGGCTCGCTCTCGCGCAGCGGCGTCGCCGTCGCCGCGCTGTCGGTCGCGATCGCCGCCGCGGCGGGGATGGAGATCCTGGTGCGCAGCTTCCGCGGGACCCTCGAGCGCTGGCTCGAGGCGTCGATCCAGGCCGACGTGTACGTCTCCGCGCCCAGCGAGGTGGCGAGCCGCAACACCGGGGTGCTCGCTCCAGCGCTCGTCGAGCGCGTGCTTGCCGCCCCCGGCCTCGCCGGCCACACGGGCTACCGGGGATTCGAGACGGCCCTCCCCGACGGCACGCTGGTCTTCGCCGCCGCGATCTCGCGCGAAGGGGGCGCGCGGCGCACGCTCGAGCTCGCCCAGGGCGACGAGCGCGCCGCCCAGGCGGCCTTCGAGCGCGGCGGAGCGCTGGTCTCCGAGTCGCTGGCGAGCCGCCTCGACCTCCGGCCGGGCGCGGTCCTGACGCTCACGACCGACCGCGGGCCGCAGGGCTTCCCTGTCGCCGGCGTCTACTACGACTACGCCAGCGATCAGGGCTTCGCGCTGCTCGAGCGCGACACGTACGAGCGCTTCTGGGACGACCGCGCGGTGTCGTCGCTCGGGATGTTCACCGAGCGCGGCGGCGATGCGAGCGCGCTCTTGCGCGAGGTGCGCTCGCGGATCGGCGCCGGCGAGGTCGCGCTGGTGCACTCGGGAGCGGCGCTGCGCGAGGCCACGCTCGATGTCTTCGAGCGCACCTTCGCGATCACGCGCGTCTTGCGGCTGCTCGCCGGCGGGGTCGCCTTCGCGGGCACGCTCTCGGCGCTGCTCGCCCTGGCCCTGGAGCGCCGCCGCGAGATCGCCGTGCTGCGCGCCCAGGGCCTGACGCCGCTCCAGGTGCGCGTCTTGGTGCTCGCTCAGACCGCGCTGATGGGCCTCGTCGCCGGCATCGTCGCGATCCCCGCGGCCGTCGCCGTCGCGCTCGTGCTCGTGCGCGTCGTGAACCGGCGCGCCTTCGGCTGGACGCTCGATTTCCAGGTGGACTCTGGGTTGCTCGCCTCCGCCGTCGGCCTCGCGGTCGCCTCGGCGCTGCTCGCCGGGCTGTCTCCGGCCTGGCGCATGGCGCGCGTGTCGCCGGCGGTGGCCTTGCGGGTGGAGTGATGAGAGCCACCGCCCTTCCGCTCCTCGCACCCCTCGCGCTCGCGACGCCGGCGTGGCTTCTCGCCGCGTGCGGCGACCGGACGACCCCGCGCGATGAGCCCGCGCTGACCATCGAGGAGCTGCTCGGCGGCCCGCCGCCGGAGGGCTTCGAGCGCGCGCTCGAGCCGCGCGAGCTCGCCTTCCCGGCCGACCACGGCCCCCACCCCGGCTTCGCGACGGAGTGGTGGTACTTCACCGGCGTGCTCGCCTCGGG
>DATKBQ010000127.1:0-2472 GCA_035546375.1 Planctomycetota bacterium
GGGGAGCAGTCCACAGCCGTCGGGCGAACACCTCTACGGGCCGACCAGATCCGAGAACAAGGCCGGCAATTGATCGTCGAGAACAAACACCTCGGCTTCCTTGTCGAAGTGGTACGAAACGAAGCGCGACCTCCCATCATCGGAGCGGTTGTAGAAGTAGCACGCATTGGCCTCTTCATGTGGGCTTGGCATGATTCGAACGAGCGGGACTGCCGGCAACGCTGGAATTGTGTCCCTCTGGCGGCGGTCGAAAAGGACCCCCTTCCGCGGCTGAGCCCTTCCGTCCGCTGCCACCCTGACCCGCGAAGTCGAAGGGTCGGGGAGGAAGGACGTGCAGAGCGTGGAGCGATGGGCGGAGCTGCGGCGGCTCCATTTCGTGAAGGGCATCTCGATCAAGGAGCTGCAGCGCCGGACGGGCCTGCACCGTCAGACCATCCGCCGGGCCCTGCGCTCGAGCGACCCACCGCGGTACGAGCGCGAGCGCGTGCCCTCGAAGCTCGACCCGTTCAAGGACGAGATCCACCATCTGCTGCGCGAGGACCCGCGCCTGCCGAACACGCGCCTCCGCGAGCTCATCACGCCGCTCGGGTACGTCGGGGCGCAGACCATCCTCGATGCGTACCTGCGCGAGGTGCGGCCGCTGTTCCTGCCCGCCGCGCGCACGTACCAGCGCACCGAGTACCGCCCCGGCGCGATCGCGCAGTTCGACCTGTGGCAGCCGAGGAGCGAGGTGCCCGTCGGCTTCGGCCAGACCCGTCGCGCGTACGTCGTCGTCGGCGCGCTCGGGTACTCGCGCGTCGGCGCCGGCGCGCTCATCTTCAGCAAAGAGGTCCCCGACCTGCTCTGGGGCATGGCCCGCTGCCTCCGATCGTTCGGCGGTCTGCCCGAGACGCTGGTCTGGGACCGCGAGGGCGCGCTGCACGCCGGCGAGGGCAAGCCCAGCGATCCGTACGCCGCGTTCCTGGGCCAGCTCAAGGTCGGGTGGCACTTCTGCGCGCCCGGAGATGCCGAGGCCAAGGGCCTCGTCGAGCGACTGCAGCAGTTCCTTGAGACCAGCTTCGAGCCGGGCCGCCACTTCGCCGGGCCGCTGGACCTCCAGGAGCAGCTGGACCGCTGGTTCGAGCGGCGCGCCAACGTGCGCCTGCACCGCGCGCTGCGCGAGCGGCCCGTCGACCGGCTGGCCCAAGAGCGATCAGCACTGCGACCGCTCCCGGAGCACAGCCCGGACGTCCACCGGCGCTTCGTGCTGCGCGTCCCGCCGCAGCCGTACGCGCGCTTCGACACCAATGACTATTCGCTCGAGCCGCGCCTGGCCGGCCGGCGCGTCGAGATCGTCGCCACCCAGCGCCGCATCCGCGGCCGCGCCCTCGAGACGGGCGAGCTCGCCTGCGATCACGAGCGCCTCTTTGCCCGGCACCGCACGCTCACCGCGCTCGAGCACGCCAGGGCGCTGCGCGAGCTGCGCGGCGAGCCGGCCGAGGTCGAAGTGGAGCGCCGGCCGTTGAGCGCGTACGACCGGCTGATCCCGGCATGACCACCGCCAGCGAGCTCGGCCACCTCTTCCGGAGCCTCAAGGCACCGGCCGCGGCGCGCGCCCTGCCCAAGCTGGCCGAGCGCGCGAGGACGGAGGAGTGGAGCTATGAGCGCTTCGCCGAGGCGCTCCTGGCCACGGAGCGCTCCAGCCGCGAGGCTCACGGCGGCGAGGCGCGCATCCGGCAGGCGCGCTTCCCGGGGCGCAAGACCCTCGAGGAGTTCGACTGGTCCTTCCAGCGCTCGCTGAAGAAGGAGCTCGTGCTGCATCTGGCGCAGCTCGACTTCCTGCTGGGCAAGGAGAACGTGGTGCTGCTCGGGCCGCCGGGGACGGGCAAGACGCACCTGGCGATCGCCGTCGGCATGCGCGCCTGCCTGGCCGGGCACCGCGTGCTGTTCGCCACGGCCAGCGAGTGGGTGGCGCGCCTGCTCGACGCGCAGCGTCTCGGGCGGCTCTCGCCGGAGCTGCGCCGGCTGGGCCGCGTGCCGCTGCTGGTGGTCGATGAGATCGGCTACGTGCCCTTCGACCCCGAGGCCGCCAAGCTGATGTTCCACCTGGTCTCGAGCCGCTATGAGCGTGCGTCCCTGATCGTCACCAGCAACAAGCCCTTCAGCGCCTGGGGCGAGGTCTTCGGCGACGACGTCGTGGCCACGGCGATGGTCGACCGCCTTGTGCACCACGCCGAGATCCTCTCGCTCAAGGGCGACAGCTATCGCCTCCGGGGCAAGGACCTCGCAGCGGGCCAACGCCGCAAGGCAGACGACTAAAGGGGGTCACTTTTCGACCGTTGAAGGGGGGTCAGTTTTCAGCCGTTGACGACACGGGGTGGCTCCGATGGGGCTCAAGACACGTGCAGCCCTCACCGTCAAAGAGGCCTGCCGCCCACGCGACCTTCTCCGTCTCCGTGGCCTCGACGGTGCGATCTCTCGGCCGCGGCCCTA
>DATKBQ010000128.1:0-6382 GCA_035546375.1 Planctomycetota bacterium
ACCCTCGAGAAGCTCTCGCTCGCTCCCGCCCGCCACCTCGCCCAGCAGCCGGTAGCGCTCGAGCACGTAGCGCTCGACGTCGGCGCGGCCGCTCGCCAGCTCGCCCGGCTGCAGTGCCCCGTCGCCGTCCTCGTCCAGCGCCAGGGCCTCGATCAGCGAGCGGCACTGGCAGCGCAGCTCGAGCGTCGCCCGGCTTCCCTCGACGACCACGCGCGAGCTCGAGTGGGAGTCCGGGTGCGCCCCCAGGAGCAGCGCGCAGGCGAACGCGATCCACATCCTCTCCTCCTACGATAGCGGACCGAGGCGCGGATCCAGGCTGACGGGAGGAGCGAGGACTCGTCCCTGCGGCTCGGAGCTTACAGCTCCCCGAACCGGCCGAGCCGTCCGAAGGCTCTCCCCGCGCGGGCGGATCAGCCAGGGGTACCTGGGAGCGCCGCCGATGACACTCAGGCTCCGGCAGGCGCATCACGAGCCCCAGGGGCCCGAATCAGCGGCCCGAAGCCCGCGCGAGTTGCTCGGTGAACGCGAGCAGGTCCCCCAGCTCCGAGGAGGCGATGGCGTGGATTCGATTCCAGTCCACCTCGCCGTATTGGTGAGCCACGAGGTTGCGCAGTCCGCTGGCCGCCGCCATGCGATCCGCCACCTCCCGCGTGAGGACGCCACGCTCCGACAGTGCGGCGAAGACTTCGCGATAGCTCCCCGGTACATCGCGTCCTTCGTCGGCCAGCCAGTGGGTGGCGAGGGCGAGGCACTCCTGCAGAGCGACGAAGAGGTTCAGGATGACCACCTCCCGCGCGGTCCGATCGCCCCCGAGGGCGTCAGCCGTGGGAGGCAGGACGGCGCGGACGCGCGCCACCGCGTCCTGGATGGCCGCCACCTTCCTGGCGAGCAGCGCCTTATCGACCACGCATGGCCGCGGCGAGGACGCCGCGGGTACACAGCTCCTCGACGGGCCGGAAGTCGAGGTATTCGAGAATGGAGCGCGCCTTGCGCTCGACCAGGGCGGCCCGGTCGCGCTCGAGGAGCACGTGGCCGTCGCGGAAGACTCGGTAGGCCAGCGCAGGGCCGACTTCGTCGAGCAGCACGAGGTCCACGGGGATTCCGGCTGCCGATTCGAGGGCAGAGACGAGGGTCCCGATCTCCCTCACCTCGAAAGGCTTCCCCGGACCCAGGCCGATCGCGAGGTCCAGATCGCTGCGGGCGTGGGCGGTGCCACGGGCGCTCGATCCGAACACGAGCGCGTAGGCGATACGGGAGTCGGATTCGAGCACACGGCGAACCGGGTCCAACATGGATGGATCCTAACACGCGGCCTCGGGCGAGATCCTGGACGAAGCGACGGCGTGCGCTCCGCCATGCAAGCCGATTCCGGCTAACGCCGCGAGCGGGGCCTCGTCCGGCTGCGCGGAACCATCCTCTCCCGGTGAACGGCCCCTCCGGAGACTCTCCATGGCCCGCACGATCCCGTCAGCGCTGCTCGCATTGGCCGCCCTGCCGCTCGCCTCGACAGCGCAACAGGCCTGGGACGGCCGAACGCGCGCGATCCACGAGTGGGGCACGCTGGTGACCGTCCAGGGCTCGGGCGGCGCGGTGCTCGACGGCCTCCTGCACGAGGAGCGCGACCTGCCCGCTTTCGTCTACGACCTGCGCGAGCGCGCCGGGCTCACCGCGCTGTCCCCGAAGATGGAGACGCCGGTGATCTACGCCTACTCACCGAGTCGCTGGAAGATCGCGGTGCGCGTGCGCTTCCCGCGCGGCCTGATCACGCAGTGGTACCCCGGCGCGTCCTCGACGAACCTCCAGCTCCGGTGCGGATTCGAGCCGCCTCCCCCGCCCGACGGTCGTTCGATCGCGCATTTCGCCGGCGGCGAGATCGCGTGGGGCACCTGCGGCGACCTGACCGTGCTGCCGCCCGGCGAGCCGGTCGAGCTGCCCGAGGTCGACCCGGTCGATCCCTGGCGCTTCGCGCGCGAAGTCGCCGCCAACGACTTGGCCGTGTGCAACCGCAACGCGCGCATCGCGCAGGCCCCGGAAGCTCCTCCCGGCGAGGTGGCCCTGGAGCACGAGCGCTTCCTCTTCTACCGCGGCCTCGGCGACTTCCCGCTCCCGCTCTCCGCGCAGGTCTACCGCGACGAGGTGCGGGCCTCGCAGGTCCTCCTGCAGCTCGATCTGGAGAACGCGCAACCCGACGAGGAGCTGCGCCACCTCGTCCTGATCTTCGTCGAGAACGGCTGCGGCGCCTTCCGCGAGCTGCCCGACCTGCGCGGCCGGCTCCCGATCGGCCCCCTGGTGCTGGAGCTGCGGCCGGTCGAGGAGCTGGCCGGCGAGCTGACGGCGCGCGTCGCCGCGCATCTCGCCCAGACCGGCCTCTTCGCCGACGAAGCGTTGGCGATGGCCCGCACTTGGCACCACGGCTGGTTCCTGGAGGAGGGTCTGCGTGTCCTGTACGTGCTGCCGGCGCCGCTCGTCGAGCGCGAGCTCCCGCTGGAGATCGAGCCGCTCACGACCTTCGACGTCACCAGCAGCACGCTGCACCACGGCGAGCCGCCGGACGAGATCGTGCGCACCTTCATCGCCCGCGCCGAGCTGCTCTCGCCGCGCCGCGAAGCGCGCATGCTGCGCGCCGTCGAAGCCTGGGCCGGTGCGGATCCCGAGCGGCGCGCGGCGGCGCGCGAGGAGATCCTCGCCTGGGGCCGCTTCGCGCTCCCCTACTTGGCGCGGGTGCGCGAGCTGACGCCCGATCCGGGCGTCGGCGCGGAGCTCGAGACCGCGATCGATCGCCTGACCCTTCGCCGGTAGCGCCCGGCTCTCCACGGCGGCCTGAACCGTCACGGCGGCGGAACGGTTCGCCCCGCCTCCCCGAGGAACCGCCGGGCCTCCGCTTGCGACGGGTCGAGCCGCAGGGCGATTCGCCAGCGCTCGATCGCCTCCTCCCCCCGGCCGAGCTGCCACAGCGCGCACCCCAGGTTGGTCTGCGCCTGCGCGTCGCCCGGCGCGAGCTGCACCGCCGCGGCGAGCTCGCGCGCCGCCTCGGCCGGCCGGCCGGCCTGGAACAGGGCGACGCCGAGCCAGCTGCGCGCCAAGGGGGAGTCCGGAGCTGCCGCCGCGGCGCGCTGCCAGAGCGGGATGACCTCGCCCGCGCGGCCGTGGGCGGCGTACAGCTCGGCCAAGCGGCGGTAGCCGTCGATCGAGCGCGGCTCGGCTTGGATCGCGCGCTCGTACAGCGCGATCGCACCGGCCGGATCGCCACGCCCGAGGTGCCAGCTCTCCATCTGCGCCAGCGTCCCGGGGTGCGCCGGCTCGATCTCCAGCGCGCGCGCGAACTCGGCCAGCGCCTCGTCCTCCCGCCCGCGCATGCGCAAGAGCTGGCCGAGGTTCAGCCGCGCGTCCACGTTGCCCTTCGCGGGATGAGCCTCCACCGACAGGCGCGCGTGCTCCAGTGCCGGGTCGAGCTTCCCGGCGCGGCGCAGCACGATCGAGAGGTTGTGATGGCCGAGGTAGTTGTCGGGCTCGACCTCGACCACGCGCCGGAAGAGCGTCTCGGAGTCGCGCCACACGCGCGTCTGGCGCCAGCTCGCGACGCCGAGCGTGGCGAGCATCAAGACGCTCGCGCCGGCGAGCACGGCCGCCGATTCGCGCCGGGCGCGCGGGCGCGCCGCGAGCTTGCGCCCTGAGATCGCGAGGCCAGCCCCGAACAGCAAGGCGAAGGGGATCGCCGCCAGGTAGGTGTACCGGTCGGCGACCTTCTGCGCGCCGCTCTGCAGGAGCCCGAGCACCGGCGAGACCAGGATCGCGTACACGATCCACGCCGTCAGGCCGGCCGGCCAACGCCGCCGCAGGAGCACCAGCGCGAACGTCGTGAGGACTACGAACACCGCCGAAGCCAGGTAGATCGCGCGCGCGGGGTCGAAGTCGCGCTCGAGCAGGTACATCGCCGAGAGCTGCGCCGGCCAGAGGGTCTTCACTACGTAGAACGCGAGCCCGTAGGAGGCTTGCGCCAAGCGCGCGGCGATTCCGTGCTCCTCCAGCGAGACCACGGCGAAGGCCTCGCCCTGCGCCGCGGCCGCGCGCCAGGCCGCCGCCAGCGCGAGCGCGAGGAAGAGGAGCTTCTCGAGCGCGATCCGCGGGAGCCCCGCGACCCGCACGCGGCGCAGCGGCCACAGGTCGAGCACCAGGAGCAGCGCCGGCAAGGTGATGCCCCAGGCCTTGGAGAGGAGCGAGGCCGCGTAGGCGACGAGCGCCAGGGCGAGCCAAGCCCAGCCGCGGCGCTGGGCGGCGGCCATGCGCAGGTACGCGAGGACTGCGAGCAGCAGGAAGAAGGTCGATAGGACGTCGCGGCGCTCGGTGGCCCAGGCGACGGACTCGACCCGCAAGGGGTGCAGCCCCCAGAAGAGCGCGACGGCCGCGGCGGCCAGGCGCAGGGCGCTCGGCGAGAGCCCGCGGGCCTCGTCCACGCCGGCGGGCTGCAACCCCAGCCGCAGGAGGCGCTGCGCGAGGAAGTAGACGAGCAGCGCGTCGAGCGCGTGGAGCAGGAGATTGGTCGCGTGGAACCCGCGCGGGTCGACTCCGCCCCACAGCTGCACGTCGAGGGCGATCGAGAGCCAGCTCAGGGGCTGCCAGTGCCCGACGTGCGAGCTCTCCAGCATCCAGCGCAGGTTCTCGGGGGAGAACGAGAGGATGTGCGGGTTCTGGGTGAAGTTCAGGTCGTCGTCGAGCTCGACGAATCCCTGGCGCAGGGCCGGAAGGAAGGCGAGGCACGCCGCGGCGAAGACCAGCGCGGGCAGGAGGCGCAAGAGCCAGCGTTCTCGGCCCATCGGGAGGAAGAAGATAGCGGCTCGGGGAGCGCGGGCCCGCCGCCGAGCGCCTGGCGAGACGATTCCGGCCGCCGGCTGGAGCGAGCGCCGGAGCGCGAGCACAATCGTCTCGACCGCCGCGCCGGGCCCGAGCCCGCGCCGCGCGCCCCGGACTCCCAGGCCCCTCACAGGAGCGAAGCCATGCGTGCCTCCCCCACCCCGCGGCGGCGCATCCGCGCCGGCTCACCGCGGGCCTTGCTGGCCTGTGCCTTCCTCGTGCTCCTCGGGAGCGCGTGGGGGCTGTCCCCGCGGGAGCCGGACCCGCAGGAGCCGGTCCAGGTGCGCTCCCACCCCGTCGCCGGGCCGGTGCACTGGATCGAGGGCCGCGGCGGCAACCTGGGCGTCTCCGCCGGCGAGGACGGCCTGCTCCTGATCGACGACCAGTTCGAGGACCTAGCGCCGCAGATCCAGGCCGAGCTGGACAAGCTCTCCAAGGCCCCGCTGCGCTTCGTCGTGAACACCCACTGGCACGGCGACCACACCGGCGGCAACGCCGTGTTCGGCCGCAAGGCGCCGATCGTGGCGCAGGAGAACGTGCGCGAGCGGCTGCAGGGCAAGTCCGCCGGGCGCGGGCCGTCCGAGCCGACGCCGCCGCACGCGCTGCCGGTCGTCACCTATCTCCAGTCCGTGTCGCTGCACCTCAACGGCGAGGAGGTGCGCGTGGTCCACTACCCGGGCGCGCACACCGACGGCGACAGCGTCGTCTTCTTCATGCGATCGAACGTCGTCCACATGGGCGACCTGTTCTTCTCCGGACGGTTCCCGTTCGTCGACCTCGACTCCGGCGGCAGCGTGCGCGGGGTGGAGCGCAGCGTGAGGGAGATCCTCGACGTGCTGGCGGACGACGTGAAGATCATCCCGGGTCACGGGCCGATGTCCACGAAGGCGGACTTGAGGAGGTACCGCGACATGCTGGCGGATGCGATCGCGCGCGTGGAGAAGGCGCTCGCGGCCGGGAAGAGCGTGGAGGAGATGAAGGAGGGGAACGTGCTGGCGGGGTACGAGGAGTGGGCGTGGGGGTTCGTGGGGATGGAGAGGTTCGTGGAGACGCTGGTGCGGGATTTGGGAAGGAGGTAGGGGCGGGGAGGAGTGCTCGGGGGGGGGGTCGGCAAATCATCAGGGATGAAGCACGAGGGCCGTGCAGGGGCGCGCTGCGCGCGCTTCGGCGGCCGAGTACGGCCGCCGGATTCCGCGTCCGGTTCGGCCGCAGACGGCCGAACCTACCGCGGAATTCAGGTGGGAAGAGCTTCGCGCCCGCATGCTTTGCGGCGAGGGCCTGACGGGCGCTTCGTCGCCCGTCATGCATCGGCGGGTCCCGTCCGAACCCCTCCCGCGCGCGGATTCCTCTTGTCTGTCAGGGCCCGAAGCTGATCGCCATCGCGCTGGACAGGTTCTGCTGGCTGCCGCACGGCACCAGCTTGTCCCGGTGCCACGTCTGGAAGTACCAGTGGCTCCCCGCCGCGATCGCCCCGCCCGACGCCGCGACCGGCCCCCCCACGCTGAACGATCCCGACGTGCCCGATGCCTTG
>DATKBQ010000129.1:0-2805 GCA_035546375.1 Planctomycetota bacterium
CAGGGCCGCCTCCGCGTCGTCCTTGAACTCCGAGTAGGCGTTCCGGGCGACGAAGTCCTCGTAGCAGGAGAGCGACCGCTGGAGCAGCTCGTCGCGGCGGGCGGCGTCGCTCTTTCCGGCGATGAAGTAGACCTCGCACTGCAAGAGGCCCAGCTCCTCGCGCAGACTGTCGGAGAGCTTCTGCTTCCCGACCCGGCTGATGACCTCTTCGGCGATGTCGACGAAGCCCCACTCTTCGGCCAGCCCGCGGGCGAAGTCGATCTCCTCGCGCACCTGTGCGGCGCTGGGCTCCTGGGCCCGCGCCGCGGCGGGGACGAGGACGGCGGAGAAGGCGAGGAAGACTGGAGCGGTTCGGACGTGGATCAGCATGGTCGGCCTCCGAAGGAGGGGGCTCGGGCCGGCCCGCGGCGGGCATACCGGCCGGGAGTCGATGGGCTACGGTGTTTCCGCCGGAGGGCTGTCTCGGGCCCTTGGTGCGAGGACTGCAAGGGGGGCCCCACCGGCCGCGCCGCCGCCGGCCCCCCCTAGAAACCCATCTGTGCCGGGGTCGGCTCGAGTTCCTGGGGGATCACGATGTTGGCGTTGATCAGGATCAGGAGCTTGCGGTTGGTCTGGAAGGTCCCCTTGCGCTCGAACAAGAAGCGCACGACGGGGAGCTTGTTCAGGATCGGCACGCCCGAGCGCAGGTCCTGCTTCTCGCTCACCTTCAGCCCGCCCAGCATCACGGTACCGCCGTCGGGCATCGGCACGGTGGTGCGCACGCGCTGGATGTCGAGCACCGGGAGCTGGATCGTGACCGAGTTCTGGCTGCCCAGGGTGGTGGCCACCTCCAGGACCGGGCGCTCGAGGGTCGCCACCGTCGGCCGCAGCTCCATCAGGATGAAGCGCCGGTCGGCGGAGACCACCGGCCGCACGTCGAGGATCACGCCGTCCTGGACCACGTTGACGATCGGATCGGCGATCGACGCGCCCTGGGCGATCTCGACGTCGAAGTCCTGCACGTAGGCCACCTGGTTCAAGACCGCGATGTTCGCGCGCGCGGTGTTGAAGACCAGCAACCGCGGCGCGGTGACCAGCTCCACCCGCTCGGACTTGGAGACCGCCCGCAGGATCAGCTCCATCTGCAGGTCGTTCAGGTAGGTCCACTGGAACGACAGGCCCCCCGAGCCGGTGAGCACGTCGGTGTCGCCCAGGGCCAGGTCGTAGAGGTTCTCGACCCGCCCGCGGATGTCCCCGTCCTGGCCCTCGTCGTAGAAAGCGCCCAGGTCGCTGCCGCGGCCGATCTCGTTGCCGAGCGTGCCCTGGGTGGTGGGGTCGCCGAAGTCGTTCAGGAAGGTGTTGGTGCCCAGGCCCGGCTGCCCCAGGCCGCGGAAGTCGACGCCGATGTCCTCCAGGAAGTTGTCCTCGACCTTCAGGAAGCGCGCCTGGATGTCGACCATGATGCCGGTCGCCTCGCGCAGGTCCTCCAGGAGCTGCAGGATCTGCGCGTGCACCTCCGGCGTCTGGTAGACGACCATCGTGCCCGACTCGGTGATGCGCACCGAGTTGCGCGGGTCCTCGTCCCAGGACTCCGGCGCGATGTTGTCGCGGATCAGGCCCTCGAGGGCGTCCGAGGTGACCACCAGGCCCTCGCGCTCCTCCAGGTCCTCGTCGGGCTGCTCCAGGCCCCCCGAGGGGGTCACGTTGACCTCCCGCGCCGGGAAGTTCGGCACCGGGTGGATGATGTCGCGCACCTCGTACATGCGCAGCACCTGGCCGCCGATCATCTCCTCGCGGGTGACGAACTTGACCACGCCGTCCTCGATCTTCCAGCGCAGGCTCTCCGAGGTGTCGGCGATGATGTCGAGCACCTTGCGCACGCTGCGCTCGGGCAGCTCGAGCTTGATCGTGCGGTCATCCTCGTCGAGCTCCTCGCGCACGCGGCTGGAGACCAGGAAGTTGACGCCGGTCAGGTTCTGCAGGTAGGCGGCGATCTCCGAGAGCGGCGAGCCCTCGCCGTCGGGCCCGACGAAGCGCGGGGCGAAGCGCACCGTCTCCAGGCGCTCGAGCACCGCCTCGGTGTCGGCCGCGGCCAGGGTGTCGCGCTCGGAGAACTCCAGCGGCCGGCGCTGGCTGACGTCGCGCCAGCGGCGCAGGTCGTCGAAGACCAGGCTCTGGGTCTGGGGCACGTCCATGGTGTCGAGCTCGTCGAAGGTGCGCTTCCACTGCTCGACGTAGTTCCGGCGCGTGACCTCGTCGACCACCTGGTGGCGGGCGGTCTGGGCCGCCTCGCGCATGGCCAGCGCCGCCTCGTTGCCCGGGTCCTCGAGCAGGATCTGGTTGGAGAGCGCCTCGGAGCGGGCGAAGTCGTCCGCCAGGAAGGCCGCCCGGGCCTCGGCGTAGAGCGTGCGCAGCTTGTTCCTGAGGTACTCGCGCTGGCGCTCCTCGGCCGCCAGGCGCTCGGCCTCGGCCGCCTCCCGGACGAGGCGCGCCTCGGTCCGCAGCCCCTCCTCCCTGAGCTCCAGCGCCGACTGGAGCTTGGACGCCACCAGGGCCTGGTCGGCCGTCTCGGTGGCGACCAACGGGTGGTAGCGCAGGATCAGCTCGGCCTCCCGGTAGTTGTCGACGGCCGCGTCGTAGTCCCCGCGGCGCAGTGCCAGGTCCCCCTGGATCACCGCCTGCTCCACCGCGATCCGCGCCTGGGCGCGGCGCACGGTCTCCCGCGCCGCGGCGTCCTGGAAGACGTCGGCCGCCTCGGCGAAGCGGTCGCCCATCAGGGCCTCCACCCGGCGCAGCCGCTGGCGCGCCTCCTGGCTCGCGGGGTTG
>DATKBQ010000130.1:0-30077 GCA_035546375.1 Planctomycetota bacterium
CGAGGCGGCGCGCGCCGGCAACCCTAAGATCGAGCGCTTCTGCAACGCCTGCTTCACCGGGGAGTACCCGACCGGGGACGTGACCAAGGAGATGCTGGAGGAGATCGAGGGCGAGCGGAGCACCTCGCGCGGCGAGGTGGCGGTCGAGATCTGAGCGGGGCCGAGGGACACGCTGGCCGCCCTACGCGACGCGAATCGCTTCTTTCAGGACCGATTTTCGCATCGAATCGCGCAAGCCGCTCGGGGTCACGAGGTCGACCGGCCGCCCGAGAATGCCTTCCAGGAAGAGCTTGAGCCCGACGAAGGTCAAGAGCCCGACACGCTGATCGAACTCGACGAGGATGTCGATGTCGCTGGCGTCGGATGCTTCACCACGGACAACCGATCCAAAGATCGAGAGCGCCTTCACGTGGTGCTCCCGGACCTCGGCTTCGTGCTCGCGAAGGATCGTCAGGGCCTCCTGCAGCTCCATGTCCCCTTCTCCTTGGCCGCGCCATCGTAGGGGACGAAGGGGGTGGGTCGATCCCGCCCGATCAGGGTCGGTCGATCGAACCGGGCCATCCACCGCCGCCCGGAGTAGATTCAGGATGGGAGACTCGTTCCGGCCGCGGCCAAGCGTAGGCGAGACCCGTCACGCCGAGCTCCACCCATGCGCATCCTGATCACCTCGCCCGTCTTCCCGCCCGACCTGGGCGGGCCGGCGGTGTACGTGCCGAGCCTGGCGCGCTACCTCGTCGGGCGCGGGCACGAGGTCGAGGTGGTCGCCTTCTGCTCGGATCCGGAGCCTAGCGGCCATCCGTTCCGCGTCACCGCGATCGCGCGCGGACCGCTCCCGGTGCGCTACCTGAAGGCCTTCGTCTCGGTGCTGCGCCGCGCCCGGCATGCCGACGTCGTGTACGTCAACGAGCACCTCGCGCTGCTGCATGTGCTCGCGGCGCGGCTCGCCCGCAAGCCGGTGGTGATCCGCATCATGGTCGACGGCGCCTGGGAGATCGCGCACCGCAAGGGCTGGATCGGCGGCGACGACATCGTCACGTTCCAGGCCAAGGACTACGGCTGGCAGGTCAAGCTGGTGCGCGCGCTGCAGCGGCGCTGGTGGGGCTGGAGCCGGAGGCTGATCGCCTGCTCGGAATTCCTGCGCCAGATCCCGATCCGCCGCTACGGCGTGCCCGAGTCGAAGGTCGAGCGGATCTACAACGCCTACCACGGGCCGACGCGCGAAGAGCTGCGCGCGACTGCGCGCGAGGCGCGGGCGGCGCTCGGACTGGAGGAGCGGCCGCGCTACCTGCTCACGATCTGCCGGCTGATGGTCTGGAAGGGCGTCGACGGCATCCTGCGCGCGCTGCAGGATTTGCCCGAGGACGTGCACCTCCTCGTGGCGGGCGACGGCGACATGCTCGAGCCCTGGAAGGCGCTCGCGCGCGAGCTGGGGCTCGAGCGGCGCGCGCGTTTCCTCGGCAACGTGCCGTACGAGCGCATCCCGCTCCTGATCCGCGCATCGGACGTCTTCGTGCTCAACAGCGAGTACGAAGGCCTGTCGCACACGCTGCTCGAGGTCGCGGCGCTCGGTGTGCCGATCGTGTGCACCGACGTGTGCGGCAACCCGGAGGTGGTCGAGCACGGCCGCAGCGGGCTGCTCGTGCCGCCGCGGGACCCACACGCGTTGCGCCTCGCGATCGCGCGACTGCTCGAGGATCCTGGCCTCGGGCGCGAGCTGGCGGAGGAGGCTGCGCGGCGCATGGCTCGCTTCAGCCGCGAGGAGACCTTCCCGGCCGTCGAGCGGGTCCTGGCGGAGGCCGCCGGAGTCGGCGTGCCCGAGCCATCGCCGTCCGGTGTGCGCTCGACGATGCCGGCGGCTGCGAAGCAGAGCGGGCGGTGAGCGTCACCGGAGCCGCTGGAGACCTGCTCCAAGCCGTCTGGGGTTGGCTCGGGTCGCGGCTCGCAATTTCTACGGGCCGGAGGATCTTCAGCGTGCCGAGCGCTGAGCGCGGTGCTCCGCGGGCCGATTACGGGTATCCGGAAATCCCCGGGCAGTCTTCGAGCAACCCGCGCAGGGAACGGCCGATATACTCTTCTTGCCTGGCAGGCAGGCTCCGCCGGCCTCGACACCGCGCACGGCACCCTCTGACTCACCCATGAAGGTCCTGTTCATCGACGAGTACCTCCCCCAGGAGATGCTGGGGCTGATGTGGCTCAGCCGGGCCATCAAGGACGCGGGGCACGAGTCCAAGGCGCTGTTCATCCCCGACAAGAACTGGCTCTCCAAGATCCGCGAGTACGACCCGGACGTGGTCTGCTACTCGGTGACGACCGGGATGCACCTCTACTTCGCGGACATCAACCGCAAGGTCAAGGAGGTCGTCCCGCGCGCGCTCTCGGTCTTCGGCGGGCCGCACCCGACCTTCTCCCCGGAGTACGTCGAGAACGACGGCATCGACGCGGTGTGCCGCGGCGAGGGCGAGCATGCCATGGTCGAGCTACTCGACAAGATGCAGGCCGGCCAGGACTACTACGAGACCCAGAACTTCTACTTCAAGCGCCCGGACACCGGCGAGATCGTGCGCAACCCGCAGCGGCCGCTGGTGGCGGACCTCGACGCGCTCGGCTTCCCCGACCGCGACCTCATCTACGAGGCCGGCGACATCTACCGCAACTCCGACCGCAAGGTGTTCGTCACCCAGCGCGGGTGCCCGATGAACTGCTCCTTCTGCTTCCACCACGCATGGAAGAAGAAGGTCTACGGCGCGAAGAACAAGGAGTACACGCGCAAGCGCTCGGTCGACCACGTGCTGGCCGAGGTGCAGGACGTGCGCAAGCGCTACAACTTGAAGTTCGTCCACTTCCTCGACGACATCTTCAATCTGAAGAACGACTGGCTCGAGGAGTTCTGCGAGCGCTGGCCGAAGGAGGTCGGGCTGCCGTTCGACGTCATCCTGATGGCGAACATGACCACCGAGAAGCACATCGAGCTGCTCTCGAAGGCCGGCTGCGTCTACGCCCGGATCGCCTTCGAGGCGGCGAGCGACTACGTGCGCAACGCGGTGTTCCGCAAGAACACGACCCGCAAGCAGCTCACCGACGCTGCCGGCTGGATCCGCAAGCACAAGATCCGCCTGGGCTCCTTGAACATGCTCGGCGGGCCGGGCGGGACGATCGAGGACGAGCTCGACACGGTGCGCTTGAACATCGAGTGCAAGGTCGACCACCCGCTGGTCTCGATCATGCAGCCCTACCCCGAGTTCGACATCGAGGACATGACCAAGCAGATGGGATACGCGGTCGCCGCCTACGACGACTTCCCCCAGAAGTTCAACCGCACCTCGTCGATCCTCTTCGAGAACCGCCACGAGATCGAGAACCTGCACAAGCTCTTCCCGATCATCGTGCGCTTCCCGTGGCTGATGCCGTTCGCGCCGCGCGCCATCCGCCAGCGCTGGCTGGCCAAGCCCTACCTGATCGCCTACATGCTCTGGTCGGAGTACATGGTCGCCGAGCAGGCGAAGATCTACGCCAAGGCCCAGGGGCTCAAGGGGCCGCGCTACTGGGCGCTGACCGACTTCGTCTATCGCCTGGGCACGAAGGGCGTGCTGCGCGTCTACGAGAACGTTTTCGCGAGCCTCTTCGAGCGCTTCATCGCGCCCGCCACCACGCGCCGCATGGCGGTAGCCTTGCAGATGGGCGACGAGCGCGTCGTCGCCCACATGGACTGAGCCGGCAACTTCCGAGTCGTAGTCGAAGTTCCGTTTTCTCGGCCCTTCTGCACGCTGGGCGGCGAGCTGGCCCAGGGGGGGGGAGATGTCGCGCGCGCTTCCCGCCGCCGCCCGCGCGCTCTAGCCTGTCGCCCGTGCGCAAGATCGTCCTCGGCGAGTGCTCCAAGGTCCTGCCCGAGCTCCCGAGCGCCTTCGCGCGGCTGATCTACATCGATCCGCCGTTCAACACCGGCCGGCCGCAGCGTCTCGAGCGCTTGCGCACCGCCGCCGATCCCGCCGGCGACCGCACGGGGTTCTCCGGCCGGCGCTACCGCACCGAGCGCGGCCCCGCGCTCGCCTTCGACGACAGGGTCGCGGACTACCTCCCCTGGCTCGTCGCGCGGATCGAGGCCTCCCTGCGCTGCCTCACCCCGGACGGCTCGCTCTTCGTCCACCTCGACTGGCGCGAGGTGCACCACGTCAAGGTCGCGCTCGACCGCCTGCTCGGCCGCGAGCGCTTCATGAACGAGATCATCTGGGCCTACGACTACGGCGCGCGCTCGAAGCGTCGCTGGCCGGCCAAGCACGACACGATCCTGTGGTACGCGCTGGACCCGGACGACTACGTCTTCGACTACGAAGCGATGGACCGCCTGCCGTACATGGCCCCGGGGCTGGTCACGCCCGAGAAGGCCGCGCGCGGCAAGACGCCCACCGACGTCTGGTGGCAGACGATCGTCGCCACGGGCGGCCGCGAGCGCACCGGCTACCCGACCCAGAAGCCGCTCGCCATCCTCGAGCGCATCGTCAAGGTCCACACCGCCCGCGGCGACGTCGTCCTCGACTACTTCGCCGGCAGCGGCACCACCGGCGAGGCTGCCGCCCGGCACGGCCGGGGTTTCGTGCTGGTGGACGAGAATCCGGATGCGGCGCAGGTGATGGCGCGGCGCCTGGCGGGCTGGGAGCCCGAATGCACAGGCTTCGCTCCCGAGGCCAGCTGCCAGCCCGGCCTCTTCGCCGCCACCGTGCCGAGCTTGCCGCCGGCAGAGGACTCGAGCCGCCCGGCAGGCCGTTGAGCGCGAACGGGACGGGATCAGCCGGCTCCGCCCGCCGGGCTGCATCCGCCGGGGGGGCCATGACCGATGGGGGACGCGGCACTTTCCCGAGCTGTGCGCCTGAGGCGGTAGCACGGGTCTTTTTTTTGCGGAAAGGACGGCAACGTTCCGCGCCGTCCGGCAAGAAGGCGGTCGGAGGTGCGCAAGTCAGGACCCCTGGAAGGAGGATCGCGATGGCACGCTCGAAGAGCCCGTTTCAGACCGTGTGCCGCAGGCTGTGGAAACTGCTCGGTTGTTGCGTGATCGTGCTCAGCGTGGCGAGCGCTCGGGGGCTCGCCGATTTCGGCGGCTTCTCGCCGCCGCTCTTGATCTCCAGCGGCAGTGGACCGACCGAAGTCGTCGCCGGCGATCTCGATGGTGACGGCGATCTGGACTTCGCCGCCGTCAACTACTGGGACCACTCCATCCGCATCATCAAGCGGCACGCCAACGGCAGCTTCGTCCTCGCCGGCCTGTACACGACCGGGAACTACCCGCAGAGCATCAGCATGGGGGACTTCGACGCGGACGGCGACCTCGACCTCGCCGTGGTGGGGGAATACAACTCCGACTTCGCGTTCGTCCACTCGAACAATGGCAACGGCCATTTCAGTTCGGTGGAGACGTTTCCTGTCGGCGGCTCCCCGCGCTCGGTCACCGCCGCCGACGTGAACGGCGACGGCGTCCCGGACCTGGTCGTCGCCAACCGCATGCCGTCCACCGTGTCGATCCTGATCAGCAACGGCGCGGCAGGGAGTGGCGCCTCGGGCGCATTCCAAGCGCAGGTGGTCTACGCGCTCGGAGGAGCGCCCAGCAAGATCATCACGGAGGATCTCGACGGCGACGGGGCGCTCGACATCGCCGTCGCGTGTTGGGGCAGCAACGACGTCCGGATCCTGACGAACCACGGCGCTGGCACCTTCAGCGGTCCGATGATCGTGCCGACCGACCTGATGCCGTACGGTGTCGCGGCCGGAGATTTCGACGGCGACGGCCGGGTCGACCTCGCTACGGCCAACTTCTCCAACGGCACGGTGTCCGTGCTGATGGGCCGGCCCGCCACCAGGGTCTCCAAGGTCGCCTTTGCATCGGCCGTCCACCTTCCGGTGCAGTCGTACAACCTCAGGGCCATCGCGGTCGATGACTTCGATCTCGACGGCAACGACGACATCGTCGTCGCCCATGGCTGGTCGACGGTGCACACGTTCCTCGGCGTCGGCGACGGCTCGTTCCTGCCGCCGCTGAGCCATGCCGCCGGCTCGCAACCCCGCGGGATCGCCTCCGCCGATGTCGACGGGGACGGCGACGCCGATCTGGTCGTCGCGAACTTCGGCAACAGCAAGATCGGCGTGTTGACCAACCTCACGACGATCCGATAGCCGGCTCGTCCGCCAGCGCGTCCGGCGCCTGCCGTTACCCGAGAGCGCGGCGACCGAGGGCGTCGACCGGGCTACCGCCCCCTCGCGGACGCTGGAGCACGATCGCCTCGAGCCGGCTCGCGATACCTTGGGAGCATGGCCCTCGAGCCCTCGGACGACGATGCGATCCGCGCGCCGGGCGAGGTCACGAGGATCCTGCAGCGCCTCTCCGGAGGCCGCGCCCCCGACGCGGCGGACGCCGAGCGCCTGATGGAGCTCGCGCACGGTGAGCTGCGGCGGTTGGCGGGGGGTTTCCTCGCTTCCGAGCGCGTGGATCACACGCTCCAGCCCACGGCCCTGGTGAACGAGGCTTGGCTGCGGCTCGCCGATCAGACGCGGGTCGAGTGGCGCGGCCGCGCGCACTTCATGGCGATCGCGGCCCAGGCGATGCGCCGCATCCTGCTCGACCACGCGCGCGCCAAGCACAGCGCCAAGCGCGGTGGGGGGTGGAGGGTGGTCGAGCTCGACACGGGGATGACCGGCCCTGAGGCGGACCAGGGCCTGGACCTGATCGCGCTCGACGAGGCCTTGGGGAAGCTGGGCGCGCTGTCCCCGACCCAGGCGCGCCTCGTGGAGCTGCGCTTCTTCGGCGGGCTCGCCATGGACGATGTGGCCGAGGTGCTCGGTGTCTCCGTGCGCACGGCCGAGCGCGAGTGGCGCTTCGCCAAGGCTTGGCTCCTGCGCGAGCTGCGCGGCCGGGACTGATCCCGCGTTCCTGGAACGAGGGCACGGGCCGCGGCTCCGGTCGGAAGCCGCGGCCCGGCAG
This sequence comes from Planctomycetota bacterium, assembly GCA_035546375.1. Lineage (GTDB taxonomy): Bacteria > Planctomycetota > UBA1135 > UBA1135 > DATKBQ01. The sequence goes on from DATKBQ010000130.1 coordinate 6,968, forward strand.
GTCGTGCATCGAGGACTCGCGCTAGAGCTGCTTCACGGCGAGCGACTGCCCGCTCTTGCCGTTGGAGGACGCGCCTCCGGAGGAGGTTCCGCCGGCGCCCGCGCTCGACGCGCTCACCGTCGTGCTCGACAGGGTCATCGTGCTGAAGGGATCGAGCAGGATCCCGTAGGAGTGCCCGCCTCCGCCGCCCGCGCCCGCGCCGCCGGCGCCGCCCTTGCCGCCGGTGCCGCCGGTGCCTCCCCAGGGGACGCTGCAGCAAGTGCCGCCGGCCCCTCCAGCGCCGCCGCTACCGCCGCTCCCGCCTGCCCAGCCGGCTCCACCGGAACGGCCAGGGCCGGCCGCGATCACGCAGCTTTCGAGAGTGACATGGCTCACGTAGAGGAAGACGCCGAAGCAGGATCCGCCCGCGCGACCCCCTTGGCCGCCGGTCCCCGCATAGCCGCCGCCACCGCCGCCACCACCGCCGTTGCCGGATGTGCCCCAGAAGTCCGTGCTCCCGCCGCCGGCGCCGCCTCCGCCGGAACCACCGATGCCCGAGGCGCCCTTGCCTCCGTCGCCGTTCGAGACCCACCAGCCAGCGGTGATGAATCCGATGTTCGAGCCCGGCGAGGCGTGCTGGCCGGCCGCACCGGCACCGCCGTTCGAGCCGTTCAGACCGGCCGAGATCCAGCCTCCCCCGGCACCGCCGGCGCCGCCCGCGGGCCCCGCGCCCTTCGCGCCCGTGTAGCCGTTGGGGTGGAAGGTGGTGTGGCCTCCTTCACCGCCGCCTCCGCCCTTGTTCGCGCCCAACCCGCCGGCGCCGGCGCAGTAGTTGTACCCGCAGCTCGTGCTTCCACCGCCCGCCTTGCCTGCGCTGCCGGCAGAGCCGTTCTGGCCGGCGGAACCGTTCGAGCCCAGGCCGCCGCCCCCTGGATAGACCTCGACCCCTTCGAGCGTCAAGGCCTTGCAGCTGGCGAGCAGGATTCCGTAGCTCGAACGATCGGTGGCGGCCGTTCCCGAGCTCACCCTCACGCTCCCGAGCGTCACCGGTTTGGTCAGGCCCGAGCCGAGCACGACGACCAAGCCGTTCGGGAGCGCCAAGTTGTTCTCCAGGATCGTGGCGTACGCGTTCGATCTCGCCCAGCCGTTCGCCTCCGAGTAGCCGCCCCAGACGGAAACCCCATCCTTCAGGGTGACCATGCCGTCGTAGAGCCCCTCGGACACGTAGACGTGGTCCCGCGAGGGATCCGCGGCCGCCAGGTTGATCGCCGCCTGGATGCTCGACAGGGGCTTCGCCATCGTCCCCGGGTTGGTTGCGAGGCCGCTTTTCGAGACGAACACGGCGCGCGCGATGTCGCCGTCGATCCCGTCGCAGTTGAGGTCGATGAAGTTGAGGTCGGGGACGTCCGTGACCACGTCGACGGCGCATGGGATCATCTGGGCGATCGAGGTGATGGCGACGTCTTGGCCGGCGCTCGGCATCACCTGGATCCAGGCCGAGGGCTCATCGTTTGCCCTGGCGTCGAGGCGGTCGGGAGTTAGCTGCATCGAGACGCCGGGCACGCTCGCGGGCCAGCCGTTCGACACGTCGTAGGCGACGCGGTCGATCACCGTTCCCAGCGCGTCCTCGAGCACCACCTCGTCCGAGCCCGGGTCGAGCTGGAAGGAATCGAGGACGTGGAACCCATGCTCGCCGGGCTCCGCACCCAGGATCGCGAAGCCGCGGCCCGGCACGACGAGATCGGCGGGTGCGATCGGGAACGGGTACCGGCCTCCGCTCGTTCGCAGCGTCCAGTCGGAGAGATGGATCTCGAGGTCGGTCGCGTTGTAGACCTCGATCCACGGGCCGCGCGGTGCGCCGAGCCCGTCGGGAGCGCGCAGGATCTCGGTGATCACCAGGTCGCCCGGCCGAGGGGCGTAGGGCGCGAGGATCGTCAGCTCGAGCGCGTCGAACGCTCGGGGCGCCGAGCCCGTCCGCGGATCCGCTGCGATCCCGAGGAAGTCCAGCTCGGTGCCTTCCCTCGGCGCTCGGAAGGCCGTCTGCCAGAGGCCGGAGGAATCCGTCGCGCCGGCGATCACGGCGGGGCGGCCTCCTGCGAACGGCGCCTTCCCCTCGCGGACCTCGACCAGGACCTGGAAGGGGGTCGCCGGCGGCCCGGTGACGACCAGGCTCAGCGGCTGCCCTGCATGGGGGAAGCCGGCCACGTGAAGGTCGAAGGCTCGCTCGGCCTCGGAAGCGGGTGCTTGCGGGGAGGCGCCGGCCCCCCCGGTCCCGTCGGTTGCCGCCGCGAGGCCGAGCGGGATCAGGAACAGCATGGCGATCTTGGAATGGAACACGTTCCAGGCTCCTTGGGGTCGGGCGCACGATGGCGCGTTTCGAGTCGGTAGCTGCCAACCACGCGCAAGAGGGCGCGAGAGTCCGCCAGAAACGTCGGAATCGTCGGCCAGCAGATCGGTTCCCGTGCCAGGCCTCGGGCGGGCGCCGGCTCCCGCGATCGGCGAGGATTCCCGGTTTTCGTGGCAGACTCGGGCCCGAGATGACGCGCAAGCCTGCATCCATGCCCGACGCGACCTCGAGGGAACTGCCCGGGGAATCGGAACGCCACCGGCGCGAGAGAGAGCTCTTCGACGCGGCCTGCGACCTGGATCCGGCCGAGCAGCGGGCCCTCCTCGATCGGGAGTGCGGCGCCGAGGCGGAGCTCAGGCGGCGGCTCGAGGAGCTGCTCGCGTTGGACCACGCGCCCGAGCCGCGCATCGAGGCGGCGCAAATCCCTTGGCTCGGGCCCGGCGGTGCGAGGCCGTTGCCCGAGCGCATCGGACCCTATCGCATCCTCTCCGAGCTCGGGCGCGGAGGCATGGGGATCGTCTACCGCGCCGAGCAGGAGAGCCCGCGCCGCACGATCGCGCTCAAGGTGATCGGCTCCGGCGCCTTCGGACAGGAGCTCTTGAGCCGTTTCGAGCGCGAGGCGCGCGTGCTCGGCTGGTTGAACCACCCGGGGATCGCCCAGATCCACGAGGCGGCCGTCGCCGACACGCCGGAAGGCCCGCGTCCCTACCTCGCGATGGAGCTCGTAGCCGGAGAGCCGCTGGTCGCCTTCTGCGACGCGCGCCGTTCCTCGCCGCGCGAGCGGCTCGAGATCCTGGCCAAGGTCTGCGACGCGGTCGAGCACGCGCACCAGAAGGGCGTCATCCACCGCGATCTCAAGCCGGCCAACGTCCTGGTGCAGCCAGACGGCCAGCCCAAGGTGCTGGACTTCGGCATCGCCCGCGTCGTGGACCCCGACCTCGAGCGCTCCACGCGCCGGACCCGGGCCGACGACCTGCTCGGCACGCTGCCCTACATGAGCCCCGAGCAGCTCGGCGGCCGGCCCGAGGACCTCGATCTGCGCTCCGACGTCTATTCCCTGGGCGTGATCGCCTTCGAGCTGCTCACCGGGAGCCTGCCCTTCGACCTCGCGGGCCGCTCGTTGCCCGCGGCCACGCGCATCGTGCAGGAGAGCGAGCCGGCGCGCCTGTCCGCCGCGCGCCGCGACTTGCGCGGCGACGTGTCGACCATCGTCGCCAAGTCCTTGGAGAAGGAGAAGGAGCGGCGCTACTCCTCAGCCGGCGCCCTCGCCGGGGATCTTCGGCGGTACCTCGCCCACGAGCCGATCCTGGCGCGCCCGCCCGGCGGCCTCTACCAGCTGCGCAAGTTCGCCCGACGCAACCGCGGGTTGACCACCGGCATCGCGCTCGCCTTCGCGGCGCTGATCGCGGGCACGATCGTCTCCCTGCTCCAGGCGCGGAGGGCCGACGGTGCGCGCGACTTCGCCGAGGGCCAGCGCGCCGAGGCCCTGCGGGCTTCGCGGCGCGCGACCCTGGGCGCGGCGAGCATGGCGAGCAAGATCCACGACCTCTCCGCGTGCGAGCGCCTGCTCGAATCGATCGAGCCCGGCGAGCGCGCTTGGGAATGGAGACACATCGCTGCCCGGCTCGACACCAGCGCCGCGCACATCCGCCCAGGCGAGCCCGTGCGCGCGGCGGGGTTCCTGCCGGACGCGAGCGAGCTCCTCCTGGTCACGGCCTCGGGCGAGCTCCAGCGCTGGTCGCCGGACGGGCTCGAGCGGCTGGCGTCGATCCGCTTGGAGGACACCATCCAAGGGCCGGCGGCGCTCAGCTCGGACGGCCGCTTCCTGGCGGGCGTCTTCGGTTCCGCCAGCGAACCGGCCGGCCAGGAGGTCGGGCTCTGGGAGCTCGCGAGCGGAAGGCGCGTGGCCCGGACTCCGGCGGAGGCTCCCGTTGCGACCCTGGCCGTGGCTCCCGACGGCTCGCGTGTCGCCTACGCGGGGGCCAAGGCTTGGCTGTGGACTCCGGGTTCGGAAGAAGGGTCCGTGGGAATCTCGGGAGTTCGGTACACGGACTTCGAGTTCTGCTCGCGAGAGGACTTCCTCGCCGGCGTCGACAACCAGCCGGGAGCAGGCTGCGTGCTGTTGATCGACGGCAGCGGCCAACGGACGACGCGGCAGGTCGTGGTCTCCGGCAACCACGTCCACGGCGTGGCCCTGAACCCCGATGGGTCGCTGATCGCCGCGGGCACGGAGGAGAAGCGCGTCGAGCTCGTCGACGGCCGCGAGGGCACGCGCCTCGCCGACCTGCTTGGGCATCGCGACCGCGTGCGCCGTGTCGCCTTCAGCGCGGACGGCGCCCGGCTCGCGAGCGCCTCCGACGACGGGACCGTGCGGCTCTGGGACGTCGCGCGCCGCTCGCAGACCTCCGTCCTTTCCAGGCTCCCGGCTCCATCGTGCGAGCTCTTGTTCGATCCCTCGGGGAAGCGGGTGCTGGCGTTGACGGAGGACGAGGCCGTCCTATGGTCGATCGACGCCGAGCGCGAGGGCGTGCTCGCCCGGCTCCCGAGCTACGGCTATGGAGTGGCCTTCCTCGGAGGCGGAGCGCGAGTGCTGGCGCTCTCGTTCGACGGCATCCTCCAGATGCAGGACAGCCACTCGGGCGAGATCCTCTGGCGCCATGCGCAGGGCGGGCACGGCAAGGCGTTGTGCGCTGCCGCTGACGGTGCCCTCTTCGCGAGCGGCCACGGATCGCAGGTGTTCCTGCGCGACGGAGATGCGGGCGAGCTCTTGCGCACTCTACCCTGCGCGGACACGGTGATCGCGCTCTCCATGTCGGCGCGCGGCGAGCGCTTGGTGGTCCTCACGATCCGGGATGCCGCGCTGTTGGACCCTTGGACCGGGAAGGAGCTGGGGCGCTGGCCGCTGAGCTCCAGCTCGAACCTGAGCGACGCGGCGCTGTCTCCGAATGGCAGGCACATGGCCGTGGCGGACGGGCGAGGGGATCTCTTGCTCTGGGACCTCGCCCGCTCCATGGAGCCGCTGCGGTTCAGGGCGCACGCCGAGGCGATCGAGGCGCTCGCGTTCTCCGGCGACGGCTCGCGCCTGGCGAGCGGCGGCGCCGACCACGCCGTGCGTCTGTGGGACGCCGCGACCGGTGAAGGGCTGTGGACCGCGGAAGGACACACCGACCGCGTCTACGCGTTCGCCTTCTCACCCGACGGGGCCCGGCTCGCCTCGGGCTCCAACGACGCGACCATACGACTGTGGGATGCGGCGCGCGGGGAGGCGGTCGGGCTCCTCGACGAGCATTCGGACTACGTCTTCGCGCTCGCCTTCTCGCCCGACGGAACCGTGCTCGCCAGCGCTTCGGGCGACTTCACCGTCCGCGTGTGGGACACGCTCGCGCGCCACGTACGCGCCCGGGAAGCCGCGCTGCGGCGGTCGCTGCGCGACGGCGCACGCGAGCACGTCCGGCAGCTCTCGGGCGAGCTGGGAACGGCCCGGGAGGTCGCGAGCTCGTTGCGCGCCGATGGGAATCTCGGCGGCGAGGAGCGCGAGGCCGCCATCCAGGCCTTGCTCCAAGAGGTGTCGGGTCTGACGCCGCAGGATTAGGACCGCGAGGGCTCCTCGGACAGAGCCCGCGGCGTGCTCGCGGCGCTCGGAGCTCACGCAGGCCACACTAGACCGGCCAAGAGGCAACGTCGAGGGCATCGTGCTTCCAGCCAGGAACCTTGCTCCTGCTTCGCCCGTGCCGGAAGCGAGCGGGGGCGCGCCGTTGAATTCCTGGATCTTCATCCAGCCCCTGGACTCCCTGGGTCAGCGTACCCGCGCTCCGTGACCGCTGAGGAGCACGCCAGCTCGAGGAATGAATCTTGCTCGGGACGGCTTCGGCTCGCCGACTCCCTTCCGTCCCTGCCCCCGAGGTCTCCAACGATGAATGCCCGATCGAAGCTGAAGCGCCGTGCCGCAACGGCGCTCGTCTCCGTCCTCTCGTCGACCCTGGCGCTTGCCGTGCCCCGTGCGGCCGATGAGGCCGACACGTTCTTCCTCACGGACGAGCCCGGGAACTGGTTCCGGAGCGAGAGCACCGGCACGCCGGTGGCCATCGTCTCCCCTGGGGATCGCGTCGACTTCCGCATCAACAACTGCTGCACGAACACGCGCCACACGGTGACGCTCTTGATCCGGCCGGACGGCTCGGCGCTCTCGATGGATCAGGACAAGTCGCAGAACGGGACCCTGTCGGCCACCTTCGACGTGCCCGGGGTCTACCTCTTCGTCTGCAAGGTGCACCCCTACATGACCGCGGTGGTCGGGGTGAAGGACGCGAGCGGGGCGGTGCCCGACGTCACCAGCACGGCGCTGCCCTTCCTCTCGCACGTCGGCGTGGCGTCGCTCCCGGCCGGAACCGTGCTCTCGCTCATCACCACGATCGCGCCGGACAACGACCCGAAGCTGGCCAAGTGGGACATCCTGTCCGCCAGCGCCAACGTGATCCCCACCATCCCGGGCGTCGGCGAGGTGTGGATCAACACGCAGTTCGAGCGCGTGCCCGGCCAGACGGACTCCAGCGGCGTCGAGAAGCCCGGGACGATCACCATCCTCGACGCGGCGAGCTTCGCGATCGAGCGGGAGATCGACGGCCGCACCGCCGGGGGCATGTGGAACAACCCGCACAACATGTGGGCCGATTTCGCGCTCGAGACGGTCTACAACTCGAACTGGTTCGGCAAGTGGATCAACAAGATCGACCGCGCCAGCGGGACGATCCTGGACAGCATCAGCGTGGGCGAGGCGCCGACGCACATCATCACGATCCCGACGGCGGGACCGGAGAAGGGCTTCCTGACCATCCCGCTCAGCGCCGACAACGACCTGGTCAAGGTCGAGGACCGCCTGGACGGCCTGCACGTCGCCAGCTCGACCACGACCGGGGCCGGCAAGACGCACCCGCACGGGCACTGGTTGACTTGTGGAAGGGGCGACCGCGTCATCGTGCCCAACGTGTTCAAGGGCTTGGGCGTCGCAGGCTCGGTCAGCATCCTCGACACGGCGACGGGCAACGTGCTGGCCGAGTTCGATCACGACCCCGCCGATCCGCTGCGGCGCGCCCTGCTCATGCCGATCGCGGTCGGCGAATGCCACGTCGACGGCGTTTCCACGGCCTTCGTCGCCAATGCCGTCTCCGGTATGGTCACCGTCATCGACGTCGACACCCCGAAACTCCTCACGAACATCCCGGTGACGCTCACGACCGACGGCGTGAGCGGGCTCGACCTGCTGCACACGCTCCAGGTCCCCATCCAGACCCCCGTCAGCCCGGACGAGCGCTGGGTGGCGACTGCGGTGCTCGCGCTGACCGTGGTCCCCACCGGGCCGACCGGCAGCCCGGACCACGTGGCGATCATCGACACGAGCCTCAACCAGGTCGTCGCCTACGTGCCGACCCCGGCCGGCACGCACGGCGTGAACTGGGGCGCGAAGCTCGGCGGCGGGTACTACGCCTACGTGACCAACCAGCACGCGAACGTGCTCACGGTGATCGACCCCGATCCGAACGGCGACGGGAGCGGCGCGGATGCGGCCGCCGTGGGCACGATCGTGCTCGCGAACCAGAGTTCCGGCGCCGCTGCGACCGACGGCACGGGCGGCCAGGGCATCAAACCGCTGCCGATGACGCACGACGGTTGGATCCAGGAAACCGTCGCCCTCGCCGCAGCGGGTGCCGTCTCGCCCGAGGTCGCCGGCTGGATCTCGCAATTGACGCACGAGCAGCGCGATCCGCACGGTCAGCACGAGTTCCTCCACCTCGAGGCGAGCGCGCTGCAGAAGGGACAGTCGGCGATCCTGACCGTCAGCGGCGCGCTGCCCGGCGAGACGGTCGTGTTCGTGGCCGGGATCTCCGGAATCGGCGCGGGGGCTTGCCCGGCGTCGCTCCAGGGTCTTTGTCTCGACCTGAAGGGCTCCTTCCGGCGCATCGGGACGGCGGTGGCCGGCGCGAACGGCGTGGCCGTGCTCGACTGGCTCGTGCCCGCCTCGGCTCCTTCCGGAGAGGTCGATCTCCAAGCCGTGTCGCTCGGGAACGCGTCCCAGAAGCCACGGAAGTCCTACGCGCTGCAGCGATTCCTGCAGTAGAGCGGAAGCGAATCCTGTAGGAACTCCGCGGGAGCTGCCGCCCGAGCGCCCGGCTCCGTCGGCCACGAAGGGTTCGCGGAGTCAGAGCTGGATCACGAAGCGCAGGGCGTTGCTGAGCCCGCTGCCGAAGGGATCTGCCGGATCGCGGGACCAGTACTGCGCGAAGACCCCCACACCGACCTGCAGTTCGGGGTCCACTCCGCTCTGGATCCAGGGGTTGAAGTCGAAGGCGTAGCTGCCCGAGCAATCGTCGGGGAGCGGGTTGCCGCCCGAGCTCTGGGGCGGCGTGCGGGTCAGTCGAGGCTGGATGCACAGGGTGCCGCCCTGGAAGGGGATCGCCGCCTCACCGCTCGTGCCGTAGAACAGGATCCCGTTCTTCTGGTTGATGACGTTCGCGGCACCGGCCAGGAAGGGCGACGTCGAGCTGGCCGAAGGCGTTCCCGCGAACGTGACCTGGGGCACGCAGCCCTGGGAGTTGAGCTTGCCCGTGCAGTAAGTCGAGACCGGAGGCGCGGGCGGCTCTCCGAACACGATGGTGATCGAGCCCGCGATGGGGGAGCTGGTGCCGATGTTGGCCGACACGTCGCTCCTGCCGTCGCCGTCGAAATCGCCGACCCCGACCCACGTGACCGCGCCGTCCACGCCGTAGCGCTGCTCGGGCTCGAAGGTGCCGTCGCCGCGGTTCACCCACAGCGCCAGGTCCCGCGCTCCGTAGCATCCGGCCACCAGGTCGATGTCGCCGTCCTGGTCGGCGTCCAGGGGTGCCACGCCCCCCACCCCTGAGGTCTGCAGGGAGAACATGCCGTAGTAAGTCTGGGGAGGCTTGAAGCTGCCGTCGCCCTGGCCGAGCTTGACCGTCAGGGTCTGGCCCTGCAGCGACGATCCGAAGCTCGTGGCGGCCACGTCGAGGAATCCGTCTCCGTCCAAATCGGCCAGAGTCATGTACTTGGTGCCCCCGTCCGGCCCCATGCCGGAGATGGAAGGCGCCTGGAACGTGCCGTCCCCGCGCCCCATCCAGCTCACCAAGTAGCCGTGCCCCGTGACGATGTCGAGGTGGCCGTCGTTGTCGAGGTCTCCTACCAGCAGTCGCTCGCCGCGGCTGACGGTGTAATCGACGATCAGCGTTGGCGGCATCTGGAAGGTGCCGTTCCCCTGGTTGAAGAGGATGTAGAGCTTGCGTCCGTCACTGCTCGGGCTGCCCAGCCACTCGGTGATCACCACGTCGAGGTCGCCGTCCTCGTCGAAGTCGCCGGTCTCGACGTCGCCGGTGCCGGCCGAGCCCAGGGGCCAGATCGACGCCGGACCGAAGGTGCCGTTGCCGTTGTTCAGGAAGGTGTAGAGGTTGTAGGGCGGCAAGCCGATCGTGGTGTTCTTGAGCAGCAAGAGGTCCGGGTAGCCGTCGCCGTTCAGGTCGCGGAGCGCCGGATGGTCGAGGACGGAGAGCAAGGGCGCGAACGAGCTGGTGGTGAAATGCCCGCTCCCGTCGTTCCGCAGCGTGGTGATGGAGGAATCGGCGGTGACCACGTCCAGGTCGCCGTCCAGGTCGACGTCGGCCACGTCGTGCTCGTGTGACGCGGACGGCACGCCGATCTCGTAGGGCAGCGAGAACGTGCCCGACTGGTTGAGGTGCACGCTCATCGTCAGGGAGGCCATGTTGATGGTGCAGGTGTCGAGATCGCCATCGCCGTCCACGTCGCCCACGTCGATCGCGCGTCCCATCTCGCCGGTCGAGAAGACCTGTTGGGACGGGAAGTGGCCGGTACCGTCGTTCGGGCAGAGGAGCCAGCCGTCGTTCGCCGAGTGGCCCGTGGCGGCCAGATCGGGCCAGCCGTCTCCGGTCAGGTCCGCCACCGCCATGTCGTGCATGAAGCCGTAGAAACCCTTCCAGGGCATGGGCTCGGGCGCGGCCAGCGTCCCGTTCCCGTTGTTCCGCAGGAGATCGGTCGCGTAGAGCACGTCGAGATCGCCGTCGAGGTCGACGTCGCCGAGGCCGATGCCCGGGACCTCGATGATGTACGGATAGCTCGAGGCGTAGGGCACCGGCGCGCCGAACACGCCCTGCCCGTCGTTGAACAGGAGCTGGACGGCGGGCTTGCCCCCGCGCACGGTCACGGCCAGGTCCGAGTCCCCGTCGCCGTCGAGATCGCCGGCGGCGACGTGGTAGCACTGGGCGTAGGTGCCCGCGCTGGTGAGCGGGAAGTCCGCGCGCTGGACGAAGGTGCCCGCGCCATCGTTGAGCAGCAGGGAGACGTCGTCCTCGCCGAAGTAGAAGTTGGCCGTGACCAGGTCGACGTCCCCGTCACCGTCGGCGTCCAGGGCAGCGAGCCCGATCGGCCCCTTGCCCGTGGGGAAGGTCATCTGCGCTCCGAAGCTGCCGTTGCCCTGGTTCAGGAACACCGCCACGGCCTGGCCCGTGAGGCCGTCCTTGCCCAGCGTGAAGGCCAGGTCGGGATCGCCGTCGCCGTCGAGGTCGGCGGCGACAACCCGCATGGTCTCCTGCGAGGTCTGGATCGCGAGGGGCGCCTCGTAGGTGCCGTCGCCGCGGTTGAGCAGGATCCCGAATCGCGGCGCGGCGAAGTTGCCGACGTGCGCGTGCACGGCGTCCAGGTCCCCGTCTCCGTCGACGTCGACGAGCACCTGCCCCACCGGGCGGTAAGCCTGGCCGGACACTTGGTGACCGGTGTCGAAGGCGCGGCTGTCGCTGTCGAGCAGTCCCTGCTGGGCGTAGGCGATGGAGGTCAGGCCGATTCCGACGACGACTGCGGCGATCAGCGAGAGCTTCATGATCGGACTTCCTGGGTAGGTGGCGCGGAGAGCAAGGGATGGCGTGCATCCCCGGTGGGTAGCGCACCCAGCATCGAGGCAGTGTCGTTCGCCGGCCATGAGCCGAAGTACGTAGCTCGGCCCGGCTGAGTGCTTAGCGGACATCCCCTGGGTGCGAGCGGATCCAGAAGCTGGATTTCGGAGCGCTCGGCGGGCTACGGCCGGACGTCCGCCACGCCGCCGGGCTCGATCGTGACTTCCAGGCGGCGCACCTCGACCCCGCCCTTCAAGAGCACGAGCGTGTGCTCAGGCGGAGATGCTTCGAGAGCGCGTAGTCGCTCGCCGACACGGAATGACCCCCTCCGGGTAGATCGCCGGCCGAACCCCCACCGTGCTCCTTCGTATCCCGGTTGCCAATACGGGAACTCGGACCAGGAGAACGCAATGAGTCTCGCTCACTCGCGCTCGAACCCCTTGCTCGCCGTGGACACGCTTTGCCGCTTGGCGCTCGCGCTGGCGTCCGCGACCCTCACCGCGGCTGGGCAGAGCCAGGCTTGGATCCGCCAGCTCGGGACGAGCAACCGGGATCTCGCGCGCGCAGCCGCGCCGGACGGCTCAGGCGGTGTCTATCTGGGCGGCTGGACCACCGGCAGCCTGGGCGGGCCGAGCGCGGGCAACGACGATGCTTGGCTGGCGCGTTACGACAGCGCGGGGAACCAGCTCTGGATCCGCCAGCTCGGCACCGTCGGCGACGACAACGGGTACGCCGCCGCGGCCGACGGGTCGGGTGGCGTGTACTTGAGCGGCGTAACCGATAGCAGCTTCGGTGGATCGCACGCGGGCGGCTTCGACGCTTGGCTGGCGCGCTACGACGGCGCTGGCAACCCGCTGTGGATCCGACAGCTCGGGACGAGCGCAAACGACGTCGAGTGGGCCGCAGCGCCCGACGGTTCGGGGGGGGTGTACATAGGCGGCAATACCACCGGCAGCCTCGGCGGGCCGAACGCGGGGCTCAGGGACGCTTGGCTGGCGCGCTTCGACAGCGCAGGCAGCCAGCTCTGGATCCGGCAGCTCGGGACGAGCGGCAACGAGCGAGGGCTCGCCGCCGCGCCGGACGCCTCGGGCGGGGTGTACTTCGTTGGCGAAACCGAAGGCGGCCTCGGCGGACCGAACGCGGGCTCCTATGACGCTTGGCTGACGCGCTACGACAGCGCAGGGAGCCAGTTGTGGATCCGCCAGCTCGGGACGAGCGCCTACGAAGGAACGAACGCCGCCGCGCCGGACGGCTCGGGCGGGGTGTACGTGGGCGGCAATACGTCGGGCAGCCTCGGCGGCTTGAACGCGGGCGATGCGGATGCTTGGCTGGCGCGCTACGACAGTGCGGGGAACCAGCTCTGGATTCGACAGCTCGGCACGGGCCTCGCCGACGAGGTGTACGCGGCCGCGCCGGATGGATCGGGCGGTGCGTACGTGGGCGGCACCACCCTCGGCAGCCTCGGCGGGGCGAACGCGGGCTCCTACGACGTCTGGCTGGCGCACTACGACGGCGCGGGGAATCAGCTCTGGATCCACCAGCTCGGCACGAGCCCCGAGGATGGGGCGCGCGCCGCCGCGCCGGACGGGTTGGGCGGGGTCTACGTGGGCGGCCACACCTACGGCAACCTCGGCGGGCCGAACGCGGGCGAGAGGGACGCCTGGCTCGCGCGCTATGACGGGTCGTGCGGCGCGAGCTCCAGCTACTGCACGGCCAAGACGAATTCGGCCGGATGCCTGCCCGCGATCGCCGCCGGCGGAACGCCGAGCGCCAGCGCCGGCAGCGGCTTCACGATCAGCACGACGAGCGTGCTCGACGACAAGTTCGGTCTGTACTTCTACAGCAAGAGCGGACCGGACAACGCGCCGTTCCAGGGCGGCATCCTCTGCGCGCAACCGCCGCTGATGCGCACGATGCTGCAGAACTCCGGCGGCACCGCGCCTTGCGGCGGCATGTTCCAGATCGACTTCAACGCCTACGTCGCGAGCGGCAAGGATCCGGCGCTGGTTGCGGGTCAGCAGGTCTGGATCCAGACCTGGAGCCGCGACCTGGGCTTCGCGCCGCCGGACAACACGAGCCTGAGCGACGCGATCAGCTTCACGCTTTGCCCGTGAAAGCGCCGATGAAAACCGGCGAGTCGTAGGGAGTGAAAGTCTCCTACAGTGAAGGTCCAGCCAACCACGCTGGCCCCGAGTCATGCGCCGCCCTCCATGAGGGGGGAGGCAAAGCGTTGACAGGGGGCATGCAGGCCGGGACATCGAGCCGCGAAATCTGTTATCTCCGGGGTGCCGACGCGGTATGGGCACGCGGAAGGCAGCACGCTGCGCGCCGTCATGGCGAGGCGCGCAGCGACCCCGCGCGGTCTGAGACCCTGCGCATGCATGCAAGCGACTCGCACGGGAATCGGGAGATCTCCGCGACTGGCCTGGCCGATGGTGGCGAGGTCCGCGCCGTGAATCCCAAGGGAACACGACGGCGATGAACGGTCCGGAGAAGTCGGACAGGTCCGTAGTACCTGAGAGGCCCCCGAACAAAGACCACGCTGCGGCGTGGCCGGCGGAGGAGGCGGAGGGAAGGGACCTGGCCAAAGGGAACCCGCGCCAGCAAACCAGGAGCCGGACACAGTGCCGGGCACGACTGCAACAAGCGGTCGCTTCGCGGCCGAGGAATGCCGACGACGCGGCGAGGGCAAGCCCGAGAGCTTCGACTTCCTGGGTTTCACGCACATCTGCGGGAAAACCAAGAGCGGAGCCTTCCAGGTCCTTCGGTACACGTCCCGCAAGCGCCTGCGAGCGAGTCTTCAACGTGTGAAGGCGGAGCTACGCGAGCGCCGCCACCATCCTCTTCCGGAGGTGGGGCAATGGCTTCGAGCGGTGGTCCAAGGGCACCTCAACTACTTCGCGGTGCACGGCAACTACCGTCGCATCCAGGCCTTCCGCAACCAGGCTCTAGTCCACTGGCACAAGGCGGCCTCGAGCCGCAGCCAGAAGGGCTACGTGAACTGGCGGCGGATGTATCGCCTGGCCAAGCTGTGGGTCCCTCCGGTCCGCATCCTTCACCCCTGGCCCGAGGAACGTCTGTGCGTCAAGACCTGAGGCAAGAGCCCGGTGCGGTAATGCTGCACGCCGGGATCCGTGCGGGGGGCGCCGGGTAACCGGCGTCCCTACCGCGACAAGCGCGCGGCGAGAAGGCTAGCCTGCGCTCGCCGTCGGCCCGTAGGGGCGAGGGGCCCCGGGCAGGCCTGTTGCGGACCGGGAAGGAATGCGCCCCCGCGCGCTGCGCAAGGACCTTGGCCCGGCCGCGGGGTCTGGACGCACGGCCGCGGGAAGCGAAGATCTCGAGCAGGGCGCCCGCCGCGCCCGGAAAGGCCCACCCATGAAGCTGCACCTGGTGCTCGCGCCGCTCCTCGCGCTGATCGCGGGCTGCCGGTCGACCTGGTACGACGTGCGCTTCGTGCCCGCGCCGCTCGAGGTGCGCGTGACGGCCGAAGGCGAGCCGCAGGCGCAGGCGCGCGCCTTGCTCTCGGTGCGCGGGATCCGCCGCGCGAAGGACGGCCAGCCGGCCAAGGTCGAGATGAAGCTGCGCGTGGAGAACATGGGCGCGTCGAGCGTGGAGCTCGATCCCGCCAGCCTCGAGCTCTTGGCCGCAGACCTCGTGCCCTTCGGCGAGCCGCGGGTCTCGCCGCCGGCCGAGCCCATTCCTCCGGGATCCAACGCGGTTTACGAGCTGATCTTCCCCGTGCCCGGTGGCCGAGAGATCGACGACTACGACCTGCGCGGCCTGACCGTGAAGTGGGATCTGCGTTTCGGCGAGCGCGTGACGCCGACCAGCGTCATCTTCGAGCGCTTCGCCCCGCCCTACGACTACCCGCGCACCCAGGTCGGCCTGGGCCTGGGGTTCGGGTTCCACCATTGACGGCGGGCGGCGCGGTCTTCAAGGGGAGAGCCAGACGAGCGCGGCGGCCAGGGCCGTCCAGAGCACCCAGCCCAGCAGGCGCTCGAGGCGCAGGGCGTGGTCCGCGTAGCCCGCTCGACGGCGCTCCGCTGCGCTTCCCTCGGGACGCAGGCGCTCCAGCCGCGGCACTCGGGTCTCCATTTCGTACCATTACGCGCACCCGTTCGGCCCGTCGCAACGCCCGAGCGGGGTAGAAGCCGAGCCGACCCGCCGGCTGGACCGCAATCGGGACGGCTGGCTCGCTCCGCTGTCCCCATCCCGGGAATCGCAGGCCGCCGACATGGAACCCAAGCAGATCGAGATCCGCTGCCCGTGCTGCTCGAGCCGGATCCTGGTCGACGTCCGCACGTCGCAGATCCTGAGGACGACGCGGCCGGAGGAGCGCGACGACCAGGGACGGACGGTGGTGCGGGAGGCGGACTGGGACGCGGCCGCGGGGAGGGTCCGCGAGCGGATCGAGAAGGGCGAGGACCGGCTCTCCTCGGCGTTGGAGCGCGAGCGCGAGCGCGATTCGAGGCTGGACGAGCTCTTCGAGAAGGCCGCCGAGAAGGTCGCGCCGGACGAGGACGATGGAGAGCCCGCCTAGCCCGCGCCAGAGCGCGGACCGAGCGGGAGGCGAGGGCGCCGCGGCGCGCCCCGATCGCTTCCGCGCCGTGAAGGCCTACGAGAACGAGGCCTTCCTGCAGAGCCCGGACGCGCGCATTCTGCGCATCCTGGCGGAGTACCTGGAGCCCCAGGCGCGCTTCCGCGAGCTGAAGGTGCGCGACACGATCGTGATCTTCGGCTCGGCGCGCATCCCCTCGCGCGAGGTGGCGCTGAGGGAGCTCGAGGAGGCGCGCGCGTCCGGCGGCGACGTGGTGAACGCCGAGCACCGCCTCGAGATGTCGTCGTACTACGAGGCGACGCGCGAGCTGGCTTTTCGGTTGACGGAGTGGTCGAAGGCGCTCGAGGGTCGCGAGCGGCGCTTCGTGATCTGCTCCGGCGGCGGCCCGGGGATCATGGAGGCCGCCAACCGCGGCGCGTCGGAGGCGCGCGGGGTGAACATCGGCCTCAACATCTCGCTGCCCTTCGAGCAGGCGGAGAACCCGTACATCACGCGCAGGCTGACCTTCGACTTCCATTACTTCTTCATGCGGAAGTACTGGTTCGCGTACATGGCCAAGGCGATCGTAGCGATGCCGGGAGGGTTCGGGACGCTGGACGAGTTCATGGAGCTGGTGACGCTCGTGCAGACCTTGAAGATCAAGAAGCCGATGCCGATGGTGCTGTTCGGGACCAAATTCTGGTCGGAGGTGATCCATTTCGAGCCGATGGTGCGGTACGGGACGATCGGCGCGGAGGATCTGGATCTGTTCCTGCGCACGGACTCGGTGGACGAGGCGTTCGATTTCATCACCGGGGAACTGACGCGGCGGGTGCTTTCGGGCGGGGACGAGTCGACGAAGGTGATCGGGCCGGTGCCGGAGACGGACGTGAGCGGGAAGTCGCAGTCGATGCGGTAGGAGGAAGAGAATGCAACGCCGATTCCGTGGGATCGTGCTCGTGGCCTCGGGATTCGTGGCCGGGTGGGTGGGTCGTCAGGCCTCGATCGGAGGATCGGAGACGGGAGATGGGCTAGGTGCTCGGTACGGTCCCGCTCCGCTGCCGCACGGGTCCTCGCAAGGCGAGATGCCCATGCCGGATGGGAGCGAGGTGATGGTGCCGAGTTCTTCCGCTCGCGAACCCGTGGTCGCGAGCGATCCGCCGGTTGCTCCTGAGGAGCTGGTGAAGGAAGCCGACGCTGGCACGGATGCCACCGATGGCATCGCGGTATTCGGGAATGCCTTGCTCGAGAGCCCGTGGCTGGCAGGTCAGGATCCGCCTTTCCTCGAGAAGTACTCTGGCTACAGCCTGGAGCAGCTTCGGGGAGCACATCAAACGCTCAGGACGCGTTGCCTCTCGGAGGCCGAGCGTATCGCTGCGGAACGAATGCGGCGCGGTGTGTACGAGACGGAGTACGTTCCTACCGGCGGAGCGGCGCGAGGCATCGGGCCCATGGGGGAACGACCGGTCGCATCCTTCGGGGTCTCGACGGAACGCGGGGAGGGGTACACGTTGGTCAACACGTCCGTGATCGATCCGGTGCAGCACCCGGAATTCGACTTGCTCGAGAAAGAGGCTTGGTGGCTGGGATCGCTCGTGAAGAAGATCGAATCAGAGGCCAAGGCCAAGTGAGGTCCAGGGGCGCTCTGCGGGCGCGGCTTGCCTTCGGGACTCCTTGGCACTTCTTCGCGAAATGTCCGCCCAATCAAGTTCGAGGTTCGAAGCCCGAGCGGGTTCGGTCGCCATGCGCAGCTCGATACTTCGCGCAGAGAAGCATGTCGCCGAGCACGGTGCGGTGTGTCCCCCGCACCAACGAGCCGCCCCCTCCTTCGATGGCTGAACTTGAATCCGCGGACATCCCTCGGCGGCCTACCACCCGTGACGAACGATCCTCGGCTTTAACCGAGCAACTCGATCCGCGACCATTTGTGATGGGCCTGATACCCACACGGATTCCGGAAGACCCGAGAAAGGCAGAGTCTTGCGCCCGAATGGCATGCTTGCGGTGCAGCTTTCGTTCTCGGCCACCTCGCGGGATTCCTCGGCCCAGGGAAGCCGCTACAGTGGCTCGTAGACGCTCGCTCCCGAACGCATCCAGAGACACACGCATGCTTGCAACCCCCATCGTCTCCGCCTGCCTCGCCCTCGCCTGCGCGGCACAAGACGACCTCCGGCGCGAGGAAGGCCCCACGAGACCCCAGAAGGACGCCCTCGAAGGCCGCCCGCCGCCCGAGCTGCGCGTCGAGAGCTGGATCAACTCCCCGCCGCTGCGCCTCGCGGACCTGCGCGGCAAGGTCGTCGTCCTCGATTTCTGGGGCGTGTGGTGACCCCCATGCCGCGCGGCGGTTCCGCACCTGAAGGAGCTGTACCACCGCCACCGGGACCAGGGGCTGGTCCTGATCGGCGTGCACTCGCAGCGCTCTGCGGACGAGATGCCGGCCTTCGTCGCGACGCACGGGATCGACTGGCCGGTCGCCGTCGATCTTCGCGGCGAGACGGTCGAGGCGTTCCTTGTCGACGGCTATCCCGACTACTACCTCATCGACCGCGCCGGTCGCCTACGCGTGGCGGACCTCGCCAACAGCGAGCTCGACCGCGCCGTCCAGATGCTCCTCGACGAGCCCGCGCCCGTGTGGGTAGAGCCTTCCGCGAGTGCGGACGTCGGCGAAGTGCCCTACGTCGGCGCGTTCGTCGCCGAGGACTTGGCCCGCGCCGGCTCACCCGCGCGCGTCGAGGTGCGCGGCAGCTTCCCGAGCGCCGGCTGGACGTTCGCGGGCTTCCAGCTCGAGCGCGCAGGCGAAGGCGCTCGCGACCTGGTCTTGACCCCGCGAGCGAATCCTCCGGAGGGCCCGGCGGCGCAGGTGCTCCAGGCGTTCACGATCGTGGCCGAGGTGCTCATCCTCGAGCCAGGCGACTACCGCGTCCTCGTGCGCGGTCGCGGAGAGCTCGAGCTACCTCCGGCGACCGTGGAAGTGCTGCCCTCCGACACCCTGCTGCGCCTGCGCGTCCAGGGCGGGATCCTCGGCTTCGACGAGCAGCTCGACCTGCGCGCCAGCGGCCGCGCGACCTTCCGTTCCAACCGCCGCGGCGGTCCGCGCGAGATCGAGGTTTCCCCCGACAGGCTCGCGCGGATCGTCGAGCGGCTCGAGCGCTTGCCCGCGGATCCCCAGTCTCCGCCGCCCACGCGGGGGGCCTCGGACCTGATGAGCTACGAGCTGAGCTACTGGTGCGGCGGACGCATGGCGAGGCTCCGCGTCGACGACCTCAACGCGGGCGAGCTCATGCCCTTGCTCGAGCTCTTGCGCGAGATCCCGTGACGCCTCTTCGCTCGCGCCTCCGCGCTCAGCGGAACGCAGCCCGCACGTCGGGCCTGTTGAGCACGATCAACGCCCAGAGCCCCATCGGTATACCGACCACGCAGCAGCACGTCGTGCACGGGATCATGGCCAAGACGCTCGCCACCAGGCAGAGCTCTCGGCTGCGCAGGCGGCTCATCTGCAGACCTGCGTAGAGGATGAAGCCGGCGACCAGGAGCCAGGTCGCCGCCATCGTCAACCCCAGGCCCAGCCCAATCACACCCTCTTCGGGGCGGTAGCGGCCGAGGTAGTCCCAGTGGTCCTCCCCGAGGACGAAACCAGCGACCGAGTTCGCAGCCGCGGCCAAGGCAAGGAACCCGTTCAGGATCCCGGTCACGATCAATCCGATCGCCGGGCCTCGCACCGCCTGGGCCGCTGCCGAATCGCCGTTCATGGGCCGGTCCTCGTCAAGTACCGCTGCTCGTGTGGTCGTGCACGATGCGCCAGCCCTTGGGGACGCGGCGCATCACCAGCGTGAAGAGCCCGCCCGCACGGCCGCCGTCGGAGAAGAAGAGCTCCCAGCGACCGCGCACCAGCCCCGAGTCCTCCGCCAGCGCCTCCGAGTCGAGCTCGGTGAACGCCAGCCGCCCCATCTCCTTCCCGCCGCTCGCATAGCGCTCGCGGTAGCGTCCCAGCGCCGGGTCGTAGCCGCGCGTCCAGCTCCCGCCGGAGAGGAAGTGCAGCTCGGGGGAGCGCCAGTAGCCCAGCGCCATGAAGCCCTCCAGGTCGCCGCGGTTCCAGGCCGCCTCCTGGGAGCGCACGACGGCTTCCATCCCGGAGGCCGCGCCCGCTCGCGCCTCGGAGCGAGGCTCGCAACAGCGGCAGCCGGCGACGGCGAGCGGCGCGGCGCAGGCGAGCGCCAGGAGCGCGCGGCGGATGGCCATGGCGCCCATCCCAATCTCCGCCGCGGCTCGCGTCAAACGCGGCCGCGCCGATCGCCTCGAATACACTGCTCCCGCCGCGCGTAGGGTCGCGGCAACTCGCACAGGAGAGATCATGGGCTCTAGCCTCAGCTACTCGATCGACGGCGACGACTTCCAGCTCGTGCAGGTGCGCTTGCAGCCCGGCGAGGCCGTGCGCGCCGAGCCGGGCTCCTTCATGTGGATGGAGACCGGCATCGAAATGGACACGACGACCGGCGGCGGGCTCATGAGCGGGCTCAAGCGCGCCATCGGCGGCGAGAGCTTCTTCATCACGACCTTCACCAACCAGGGCCGCGACTCAGCGACGGTCGGCTTCGCCGCGCCCTACCCCGGCAAGATCCTGGCGGCGGACCTCGCGCGCGGCACGATCCTGTGCCAGCGCGACTCCTACCTCTGCTCGACGGTCGACGCGCAGATCTCGGTCGCCTTCACGCGCAGGCTCGGGGCCGGCTTCTTCGGCGGGGAGGGCTTCATCCTCCAGAAGATCACCGGGACGGGCACGGCCTTCCTGCACGCCAGCGGCTCGATCCTGGAGCGCGAGCTCTCCGCAGCGGAGGAGCTGCGCGTCGACACCGGGTGCCTCGTCGCCTTCGAGGAGCGCGTCGACTACGACATCCGCCTGATCCGCGGCATCAAGAGCATGCTCTTCGGCGGCGAGGGGTTCTTCTACGCGCTCTTGCGCGGGCCGGGGAAGGTGTGGCTGCAGACCACGCCCTTCGCGCGGCTGGCGAGCCGGGTCGTCCGCGCCGCGGGCGGCAGCCGCGAGGAGAAGCGCCGCGGCGGCAACCTGCTCGGGACGATCCTGGAAGGCGACTGAGCGCGCGCGCGGCAGATCAGAGGTAGCCGAGGCCCTTCAGCTTATTGAGGGCGTCCGGGGCGTCCGCCATCTTCGCTTCCTCGCCGATCACCGTGATCATCTTGCGGATCATCTCGTCGCCGGGGTGGGCGAGGTCCCCCGCCTGGATCACGTCGATCGCCTCGAGGAAGTGGCGCCCGCCCGTGAGCTGACTCGCGACGCGGCGGTAGTCGCGCGGCTCGAGCTGCGCGGGCTGGGCCCGGGCGTAAGCCAGGAAGGTGTCGCGGGCGCGGGGGGGATCGAGGGCGACGAGCGCCTCCACCTGCCCCAGGATCGCCCGCTTGCCCTGCTCGCTCTCGGGGTCGAGCGCCGCCGCAGCCCCCCCGAAGAGCTCGAGCGCCGCCTTCGGGTCTCCCCGGTTGAGGGCAGCGGCGCCCTGGTCGTTCATCTCCACGGGATCGGAGGCCCCGCAAGCGGCGAGGGCGAGGGCCGCGAGCAGGAGGGCCCGTTGGCGGTGTGTGGCTCGACTCATGGGTGCATCGTACCCCCGCCCCGGTCGCGGGTCGGCCGGGGGAGGCGGCCGGTTCAGCTCCAAGCTCTTGCCAGACAAGGAATAACGCCTGATAGGGTCGTCTGAGCTCCATTCGCACTCCGATTGGAGTATGATCGGAGTGCGATCGGAGCCTCTCCCGGGCGGTCCGGGGGGCCGGTCGCCGAGTCGGCGACGACGTGCCAGCGGAGGCCCCGGTGCGCGAGAGCAAGGTCACCGTCAAGATCCCGCGCCCCCTGTACAGGAAGATCCAGCAGGTGGTGGACGGGTCGGGCTTCAACTCGCCGACCGACTTCGTCGTCTACGTGCTGCGCGACCTGCTCGGCGAGTCCGAGCGCGCCCACGAGCCCGAGCCCGGCTGGTCCGAGCAGGAGCTCGAGGACGTCAGGCGCAAGCTCAAGAACCTGGGCTACCTCTAGCCGATCGCCCCCCCATGACCCTCTCGACCACCTCCAACGTCGCCCCCGTCCACGGCGGGCTCGCGCGCACCGTGCAGCGCATCGAGCCCCGCGAGCGCGTGCCGTTCTTCGCCTGGCGCAAGCTTCCCCAAGTGGAGGTGAGCGAGGCGAGTCGCACGCTGCTCCAGCGCATCGCCGACGGAACCCTGTCGCCGCTCACCGGCCCGATGGGCTGCGACGACTTCGAGGTCGTGCTCGAGCGCGGCGCCATCGAGCGCGGCGGCAAGTCCTGGGCCTGGACGATTCCGATCGTGCTGCCGCTCACGGACGAGGAAGCGGGCCGCTGCGAGGCCGGCAAGGAGGTGGCGCTGGTCCACGCCGGCGAGGTCTTCGGGAAGCTGCGCGTGCGCGAGGTGTATCCGTGGGACCCGCTGCGCGTCGTGCGCGCCGTCTACGGCACCGACCGCGCCGACCACCCGGGCGCGCGCCTGTGGACCGAGGAGCCGCGCCGCCAGCTCGCCGGCGGCGAGATCACGCTGGTGCCCTGGACCGACGAGCGCCCCTTCGCCAAGCGCATCCTCCCCCCGGCCGCCACTCGGGCCTTGATCGAGCGCCGCGGCTGGGAGCAGACGATCGCCTTCCAGACGCGCAACCCGCTGCACCGCGCGCACGAGTACGCGCTGGTCTACGGCGCCGAGACCTTGCTGCGCCAGAGCGGCAAGCGGACCGGCGTCGTGCTCAACCCGCTGGTCGGCCAGCTCAAGGGCGACGACGTGCCGGCGGACGTGCGCATGCGCACCTACGAGGCGTTGATCGACGGGCGGTTCCTGGGGCAAGGCGACCTCGACC
Organism: Planctomycetota bacterium; assembly: GCA_035546375.1. Classification (GTDB taxonomy): domain Bacteria; phylum Planctomycetota; class UBA1135; order UBA1135; genus DATKBQ01. The sequence continues at coordinate 29,614 of DATKBQ010000130.1, forward strand.
AGGACCTGTGGCGCAACTCCGGGCAGGACTTGAACGAGAACCTGGAGCTGATCGGGCTCGACATCCAGATGTTCTACGCCGGGCCGCGCGAAGCGGTCATGCACGCCATCTACCGCCAGAACCTGGGCTTCACCCACTTCATCGTCGGCCGCAAGCACGCCGACGCGCCCTACGACGACAAGACGCCGATCTGGGGCGACTTCGACGCGCAGAAGATCTTCGAGAACCTGGGCGGAGAGCTCTCGATCCGCACGGTCGAGGTCGGCTTCGCCGCGTACTTCGAGGAGATCGCCCGCGTGGGCCTGGTGGAGGAGAACGCCGGCCGCACGCAGGTGACGATCTCCGGGACGCGCATGCGCGAGATGCTCGGGAACGGCGAGATGCCCGACGAGCGCGTGATGCGCGAGTCGACCGCGCGGGTGCTCGCCGATCACTACCGCTCGAGCGGCAGGGCGCGGAGCTAA
>DATKBQ010000131.1:0-9355 GCA_035546375.1 Planctomycetota bacterium
TTCGCCGCCGCCTTCTTCTTCGCCTCGGCCTCGGCCTTCTTGCGCGCGCGCTCCTCCTCGCGCTTGCGCGCCGCGTCGGCCCGTGCGCGCTCGGCCGCCGCGCGCTTCTCGGCGGCCTCGCGCTTCTTGGCGTCGGCCCGCGCCTTGCGCTCGTCCTCGCGCGCCTTCTTCGCGGCGTCGGCCACCGCCTTCTTGCGCGCGCGCTCCTCCTCGCGCTTGCGCCGCGCGTCTTCCTTCCTCTGCAAGACCGCCTGGCGCGCCGCCTCGCGCACGCGCTGGGTCTCCATCCGCTCCTGCTGCACCCTCCACTCGCGGAAGGCCTTGCGGCCGTGGCGGCAGTCCTCGACCAACACGCAGACGTGGCACAAGGGCTTGCGGGCGTCGCACCAGCGCGTGGCGACCTCCCCGAAGCCCACCAGGAACTCCACACGATGTCCCTCGACGACCAAGGGCTCGATCGCGGCGCGCGCCTTCTTCGGCGAGGCGGTGCGCGGGATCAGCCCGACCCGGTCGAGCACGCGTACCAGCGCCTGGGTCATGGGCAGCTCGTCCGGGCTCGCCAGGTGCAGCAGGTAGTGCGCCGTGGACATCCCGATGAACGGGAGCTGGGAGACGAAGCGCGCCGTGGCCACCGGGTCGTCGCGCAGGAACTCGAGATCGAGCCCGTGGCTGCGCTGGAAGACCTCATGCAGGTACTCGCGCACGTCGCGCGCGACCGCCACCCCGTCGCGGCCGAGCGCGAGGTGATCGGCGATCTCCTGGGCCTGCGCGACGCGCAGCTCGTTCCAGTCGGCGTAGGCGCCGCGCAGCTTCTCGATCGCCCCCTGCGCCTTGCGCGGCTCGAGGCGCCGGCGCAGCACGGCGTACAGCCCCTGCTCGAGCAGGCTCTTATCCGCCAGCGGCTCCGGCGTGGGCCAGCGCAGCGGGACCTTCTCGAGCAGGACCTGGGTCTGTTCCGACTTCTTGGTCACGGACGTCTTCTGGGCCCTGGGCGCCCCGGCGCGCGAAGGCGCGCCGTGATTCGGCGCGCGGAAGGGTAAGGACTCGCGGGGAGGCGCGCCCCTCTGTAGCCGCCGCGGCGGCGCTGTCCAACCCCGTCGAATCCGGCGGGGCTTACGCCTTGGCGGCCGCAGCCTCCTTGGCGGCGGCGCGCCGGGCCTGGCGCAGGGCCGCGACCCGCTCCGCCTTCGCGGCCAGGCGCGCGGTCTTGGTTTCGATGCGGTGCTGGCTCGTCTTGGTCTCCCGCTTCCGTCCCGGGCGCTCGCGCGCGGGCCGCACGGCGGGCACGACCGCGACGCCGGAGCGCTTGAGGATCGAGCGCACCGTATCGCTCGGCTGGGCGCCGCGCTCGAGCCAATAGCGGGCCCGCTCCACGTCGATCGACACCTGGCTCTCCGGCCGCGGCGAGATCGGGTCGTAGAAGCCCAGGGACTCGATCGTCCGGCCGTCGCGGGGCGAGCGCGCGTCGGCGACGGAGATCCGGTAGCACGGGCGATTCTTGCGCCCGCTGCGCTTCATGCGGATGACGACGGTCATGGTGGCTGGGATCCGGCCCCTCGGCTTGCCGCGCCGGCCTTCCCGGCGGGCCTCCCCCCCTGTGCCGGAGGAGTGGAGGGGCGGAGAGTCTAGCGTCCAGGTCAGCGCTTGCACGAGGGATTCCGCCGGCGACGGGGACCGCCCGGACCCCCGGATCCCCCCCCACGCGCGGGCTCAGCGCCCGCGCTTGCGCTTCTTGCGCTTCTCCTTCTTGCGCTTCGAGCCGCTGCTTCGGGTCGCCGACGAGCCCATCGGGCGCGGGGGGCGCGTGCCGCCGAAGAGCCCGCCCGGGCCCTCGCCGGCCATCCCCGCCGCTCCGGGGCCCCCGCCGCCGCCGAACAGGCCGCCCAGGCCCCCGAGGCCGCCGAAGAGTCCCGGCCCGGGCGCGCTCAGCTCGCCGGTGGACGACATCGAGCGCAGCGTCTCGCGCTTGGCCTTCCCGCCGAGCTTGGCCCCGAGCCCGAGCTTGTTCAGCTCCTTCATCATCGACTTCATGCCCTTGAAGGACTTCAGGAGCTCCCCCACCGCCGCCGGGTCCTGGCCCGCGCCGCGCGCGATCCGCCGCCGCCGCGAGAGGTCGATCAGCTCGGGGTGCAGCCGCTCGCGCGGGGTCATCGACGTGAACAAGGCCTCCATGCGCCGGATCTTGTTGTCGCCGTCGAGCTCGGCCAGGTCGGCCATCTGGCCCATGCCCGGCAGCATCCCGAGCACCTTCTTCATCGGCCCGAGGCGGCGCACCATGCGCAATTGCGCGAGCATGTCCTCGAGCGTGAAGCTCCCGAGCACCATCTTCTCGTAGCTGGCCTGGGCCTCGTCCTCGGAGATCTGCTGCTGCGCGGTCTCCACCAGGCCGACCACGTCGCCCATCCCGAGGATGCGCCCGGCCATGCGCGCGGGGTGGAAGGCCTCCAGGTCCTCGAGCTTCTCGCCGACGCCGGCGAAGAGGATCGGCCGCCCGGTGACCGCCTTGATCGAGAGCGCCGCGCCGCCGCGCGCGTCGCCGTCGAGCTTGGTCAGGATCACCCCGGTGAGCGCCAGCCGCGCCTGGAAGGCCTCCGCCGAGCGCACAGCGTCCTGGCCGGTCATCGAGTCGACGACCAGGACCTGGTCGTGGGGCCGCGTGCGCCGCGCGACCTCGGCCACCTCGGCCATCATCTCCTCGTCGACGTGCAGCCGGCCGGCGGTGTCGAGGATCACCACGTCCTGCCCGCCGCGCGCGGCCGCGGCGACGCCCTGGGCGCAGACCTCGGGCGCGGCGGCGCCGGCGACGTGGAAGACCGGCACGCCGATCTTCTGCCCAAGCACGCGCAGCTGCTCGACCGCCGCCGGCCGCTTGACGTCGGCCGCGACGAGCAGCGGGCGCTTCTGGTGCTTCTCCACCAGGCGTTTCGCGAGCTTGGCGCAGGTCGTGGTCTTGCCCGAGCCCTGCAGGCCCGCCATCAGGATCACCGTCGGTCCCGACTTCGCGAACTCGAGCCGCGCGTCCTCGGGCCCCATCAGCTCCACCAGCTCCTCGTGGCAGGCGTGCACGAACTGCTGGGAGGCCTCGACGCCCTTCACGCGCTCGGCGCCGAGCACTCGCTGGCGCACGCGCTCGGTGAAGTCGCGCGCGACCTGGAAGTGGACGTCCGCCTCGAGCAGCGCCGCGCGCACGGCGCGCAGGCCCTCTTCGATGCCCTCGTCGGTCAGCGCGGCCGATCCGCCGAGGAAGGCGAAGGCGCCGGAGAGGCGCTGGGTCAGGGTCTCGAACACGGGGTCAGGTTATAGACCACCGATCCGGTCCTGTCCCGGCGGGCACTCGCCCCCTCGGTCGTCGGCTCGCGCGCGATTCGCCGGCGATCGACCCGTGTCAGGCCTGACGGACCTTGCGCGCGGCGGGGCGTGCGCTCGGCCGCGGCACCGCTTGGCGGCTGCGCTTGCGCAGAGGAGACGCCGCCGCGGCGGCGGCGGCGGCGGCCGCGAAGGCATCGGGCGGCGGCGGAAGCTCCCCTTCGGCGCCGTCGCGCTCGCTCGCGCGCTCGATCACCGCGCCGAGCGCACGCAGGCGCTCCTCGATCCGCTCGTAGCCGCGGTCGATGTGGTAGACGCTGTGCACCTCGGTGACGCCGCGCGCGACGAGACCGGCGAGCACCAGCCCCGCCGAGGCGCGCAGGTCGGAAGCCATCACCTGCGCGCCCGAGAGCGCCGAGGGCCCCATCACGATCGCGCTGGTCCCCTGCCGCCGCACCTGCGCGCCCATGCGCATCAGCTCGGCCACGTGCATGTAGCGGTCGGGGTAGATCTGCTCAGTGATCAGGCTCATCCCGCCGGCCTGGGTCATCAGCGCCATCCACTGCGCCTGAAGATCCGTCGGGAAGCCCGGGTACGGCAGCGTGGTCACGTCGGTCGGGCGCGGCGCGCGCTCGCGGTCGCGGATGTCGTAGGGCAGCGACGCGACCCAGTCCGCGCCGCGGTCGTGGGGCAGGCCCGCCTCGCTCAAGCGCTCGAGCAGAATCGCCAGGTGGTCGGGCCGGCAGCCCTCGACGCGCACCGCGCCGCCGGTCAACGCCCCGGCGATCAGGAACGTCCCGGCCTCGATCCGGTCGGGGATCACGGCGTGCGTCGCGCCGTGCAGCGCCTCGACGCCCTCGACCTCGATCCTCGGCGAGCCCAGGCCCTCGATCCGCGCGCCCATGGCGATCAGGCAGCGGCCGAGGTCGACCACCTCGGGCTCGCACGCGGCTCCGTGGATCACGCTGCGGCCGCGCGCGAGCGAGGCCGCCATCATCACGTTCCCGGTCCCGAGCACGGTCGAGCCCGACGCGCCGCCCAGGTACATCTCCGCGCCCTTGAGCCTTCCGGCGGGCCCGCGCGCGACCACGTAGCCGTGCTCGGTCTCGATCGTCGCGCCGAGCGCGCGCAGCCCCTTGAGGTGCAGGTCGATCGGGCGCACGCCGATCACGCACCCGCCGGGCTGGCTGACCACCGCGCGGCCCGTGCGCGCGAGCAGCGGCCCGAGCACGGCCACGGATCCGCGCATGCGCCGCACGTGGTTCCAGCTCGCCCGGTCCTTGGGGAGCCTCGCCGAGCGCACCGCCAGGGCGCCGTCCGCGCGGCGCTCGGCCTTCGAGCCCAGGCTGCGCAGGAGCGCGAGCATCGAGTCGACGTCGGCGACCTGCGGCGCGTTCTCGACCACCAGCGGCTCCTCGGTCAGGAGCGAGGCGGCGAGGATCGGCAGCGCCGCGTTCTTCGACCCGCCGCAGCGGACCCGGCCGTGCAGCGGCCGGCCGCCTTCGATCACGAACTTGTCCATCCCCTTGGCCCTCGACGTGGACGTCCTTGCCCGGTCCCGGGACACGCCCGAATCGACGCGCCCGCGGTGTGTTGTTCCGAAATCGAGGGCGACTTCCAAGGGCCGAGCGCGGAATCCGAGCGCCGCGCGACGGGGACCCGCTCGCGATCCGGAGGCGGCCGCGAGTCTCGCGCTCGGCGCTCGGCGCTCGGCGCCCGCCTCCCCCGGCCGCTCGAGGCCCCTCCCGAGCCGGGGGTCGATTGACGTCCACCCTGCGCTCCTCCTATGATCCCCGCCCCGCAGGGGAGCGGTGAGCGGGCCCCGGAGCGCCGCCCGCACCGCCTCTAGCGCCCGCCCAGCGCCCGCAGCGAGGGCACAGCCCCTCCCGTTCCGGAACCGCGCCCCAACATGACCTCCGAACCTCTTTCTCCCGAAACGAACGTCCCCCACGGCACCCAGACCCTCGCGCCCGCCGACGGCGGCGGCGACGGCGACGGCGAAGCGCCGTTCGACATCAAGAGCTCGCCGATCCCCAGCTTCGCCGCATTGCAGCAGGCGCGCGCCTCGATCTTCCACTCGCGGCACTCGCTGGAATCCTTCGCGCGCGCCGTCGAGCGGCTCTCGACCGAGGGCGAGGAGGGCCGGCGCCGGGGGCTCGGCAAGTGGATGCTGGGCCGCCACCGCGAGGCCGCCGAGGAGCTGGCGCGCTATCCCCAGGACGACGTGGCCTCCTTCACCCGAGCGAACGCCTTGATGTCGACCCACGAGCCCGACGCGGCCCTCCCGATCTTCGAGCGGCTCTCCAAGGCCTACCCGGGCGAGCCGCGGCCGCGCGGCGGGCGCATCGAGGCGCGCCTGGAGGCCGACCTCCAGGGCGGCGACTCGGAGCGCGCGCTCCAGAACCTCGAGGAGGAGCTGGCCTCCTCCCCCGAGGGCTTCGGCGCGAGCGCCGAGGGCCGCTACCTGCGCGGGCGCGCGGCCGAGCTGGCGCGCGACTGGGCGAGCGCGCTCGACCACTACCAGGAGGCGCTGAAGCTCGACGCGACCCACCGCCAGGCGCTCTTCCGGGGCGCGTGGCTGGCCGAGCGCTGCGGCCTCGACGAGCAGGCGCTGGCCTGGTACCAGCAGCTCACCCGGCTGCTCCCGATCGACCGCAACGTGCTCTTCAACCTCGGCGTCCTGTACGAGGACCTGGGGCGCGACGTGGACGCCGCCGCCTGCTACGAGACGATCGTGCACTCCGACCCGACCGACCGCCGGGCGCGCTTGTACCTGGAAGACGCCAGGAGCGCGATCCACATGTTCTACGACGAGGACCTGGAGCGGAAGGAGGACCGCCTGAACCAGATCCTGCGCACGCCGATCACCGACTTCGAGCTGTCGGTGCGCGCGCGCAACTGCCTGAACAAGATGAACATCGTCACGCTCGGCGACCTGGTCCGGCAGACGGAGACGGAGCTCTTGGCCTACAAGAACTTCGGCGAGACCTCGCTGAACGAGATCAAGGAGATCCTCACCAGCAAGAACCTGCGCCTGGGCATGGAGCACGAGGAGGCAGTCGACGCGATCGAGTCCTCCACGCGGCCGCGGACCTCCACCGAGAACGCGCCGCTCTTGAACCGGCCGATCAGCGACCTGGACCTCTCGATCCGCGCGCGGCGCACGGTCGAGACCCTGGGCTGCCTGACCCTCGGCGACGTGGTCCACCACTCCGAGGAGGAGCTCCTGAGCATGCCCAACTTCGGCGTGACCTCGCTGCAGGAGCTCAAGCGCAAGCTGGAGGAGCTGGGGCTGAGCCTGCCGGAGAAGAGCTGAGCGGCGCCGCGCGCGCTCTGTGCCCGTGTACGAGTACCTGGAGGGCCGGGTCGCGAGCCGCGGGGCGGCGCGGCTGGTCCTCGACGTCGGCGGGGTCGGCTACGAGCTCTCGATCCCCGTCGGCGTGAGCTTCCCTAGCAGCGCGACCTCCGCGGCGTCAAACGGCGCGCGCCTGCGCGTGTGGACGCACCTGGTCGTGCGCGAGGACGCCCACCTGCTCTACGGCTTCCCCGACGCGGGCACGCGCGACCTCTTCCGCGCGCTCCTGACCGTCAGCGGCGTCGGGCCGCGGGTCGCCCTCGGCGTCCTCTCGGGGCTGCCGCGCGAGGAGCTGCTCGCGGCGATCCTGGCCGGCGACGTCGCGCGGCTGACCGCCGTGCGCGGCGTCGGCAAGAAGACCGCCGAGCAGATCCTGCTCGATCTGCGCGACAAGGCGCTGCGGCTCGCGGCGGCGAGCGACGGCGCGGCGGAACGCCCGCGCTCGCGCGGCGAGGCCGGCGCGGCGCCGGACCTGGGCGCGAGCCTGGAGGACGCGGTCGGAGCGCTGATCTCGATCGGATTCTCGGACAAGGACGCGCGGCGCCAGGTCGAGCGCGCGGCGCGGCAGGTGGACCCGCGCGACCTGGAGCTCTTGGTGCGCACGGCGATCCAGGGCTGAAGATGAGCGCGCCCGTGGAGGCCGAGCCCGTGACCGCGCGCGTCTTGATCTGCGACGCGCTGTCGGAGGAGGCGCGCGAGATCTTCGCCGAGCGCGGCATCCCGGCCGAGGTGCGCACCGGCCTGGGCGAGGACGAGCTGGTGCGCGCGGTGGCCGGGGTCGAGGCGCTGGTCGTGCGCTCGGCGACGAAGGTCACGCGCCGCGTGATCGCGGCCGCGCCGCGGCTGGCGGTGGTCGGCCGCGCCGGCGTGGGCGTGGACAACGTCGACCTGGACGCGGCCACCGAGCACGGCGTCGTGGTCTTGAACGCCCCCGCGGGGAACACGACGGCGACGGCGGAGCTGGCGCTGGCGCTGCTCCTCTCGCTGGCCCGCAACGTGCCGCGGGCCGACCGCGCGGTCCGCTCGGGCGCGTGGCGCAAGGGCGGGCTGGTGGGCAGCGAGCTGACCGGCAAGACGCTCGGCGTGGTCGGGCTCGGCCGCATCGGCCGCGCGCTCGCCGAGCGCGCGCTCGGGCTGCGCATGGAAGTCCTCGCCCACGACCCCTACATCGCCGGAGCGGGGGGCATCGCCGGGGCGAAGGCACCCGTCGAGGGCGTGGACATGGTCGGGCTCGACGAGCTGCTCGAGCGCTCGGACTTCGTCAGCCTGCACCTGCCCTTGAGCGACGAAACGCGCCACCTGCTCTCGCGCGAGCGCCTGGCGCGCATGAAGCGCGGCGCGCGCCTGATCAACGCGGCGCGCGGCGGGCTGGTGGACGAAGCGGCGCTGCTCGAGGCCCTGGAGTCCGGCCGGCTGCGCGGCGCGGCGCTCGACGTCTTCGAGCGCGAGCCGCCGCCCGTCGACCACCCGCTGCTCGCGCGCGAGGACGTGGTCCTCACGCCGCACCTGGGCGCCTCCTCCGACGAGGCCCAGCGCAGCGTCGCGGTCGAGATCGCGCGCGAGGTGTGCGACTTCCTCGAGCAGGGCGTCGCCCAGAACGCGGTGAACGCGCCGCCGCTCTCGCGCGCGAGCCTGCGCGAGATCGCCCCCTACGTGCGCTTGGCCGAGCGCATGGGCAGCTTCCTGGCCCAGCGCTGCCGCGCGCCGCTGCGCGTGCTCGAGGTCGCGCTCTCGGGCGAGATCGCGGGCAAGGACGCGGGCCACGTGCGCCTGGCGCTCCTCGCCGGCGCGCTGCGCCACGGCTCCGAGGGCCCGGTCAACTACGTCAACGCGCCGCGCCTGGCGGCGGAGCGCGGGCTCGCGCTCGTGGTCGCCGCGCCGGGCGAGCCGGAGTTCCTGCACGGCCTGGTCGAGGCGCGCGCCTTCGCCGGCGAGGCGAGCCACCGCGTCGCCGGCACCGTCTTCGGCCGCGAGCCGCGCTTCGTCGAGGTCGACGGCGTGCGCCTGGACCTCGTGCCGGGCGGCCCGCTGCTCCTCACGCGCCACCGCGACCAGCCCGGCGTGGTCGGCCTGCTCGGCACCGTCCTCGGCCGCTACGGGATCAACATCAAGCGCATCGAGCTGGGCCCGACTGGCGAAGGCGGCGCGCCGGCGGCGGGCTTCCTCTCGCTCTACGCCGACCCGCCGCGCGAGGTGCTCGAGGAGATCGCCGCCCTCGAGCCCATGCGCGATGTGCAGCTCGTGCACCTCTAGTGTCCCGTCCCGCAATGAACCGGTACGATCCGCCGCCTCGGAGCCTCGCTGGGGGCGGCGTCATGCCGCGCGTTGCGCCGTTCGCCGGCGACATGGGGCGGCAGGACGCCGCCCCCGGCAAGGCTCCGAAACGGCCCCTCGTACCGGTTCCTTGCGAGACGGGACACTAGCCGTGGCGAGCGAGCACGACACCCCGGCGCGCTGCGCCGACTCGGCGCCGCCCTACGGCACGATCGCCTTCGACTGCGACTCGACGCTTGCCACGATCGAAGGCATCGACGAGCTGGCCGCGATCGCCGGCGCGACCCCCGAGTCGGTCGAGCGCCTGACGGCGCAGGCGATGTCCGGCGAGCTGGCCCTCGAGGAGGTCTACGCGCGCCGGCTCGAGCTGGTGCGGCCCACGCGCGACCACGTCGATGCGCTCGGCCGCCGCTACGTCGA
>DATKBQ010000132.1:0-5512 GCA_035546375.1 Planctomycetota bacterium
GTGCCGCAGCCGGGCCGTTAGGCACGGCGCGTCCATCGGTTCCGCGCTTAGCGCGCCCGTGCCGCAGCCGGGCCGTTAGGCACGGCGCGTCCATCGGTTCCGCGCTTAGCGCGCCCGTGCCGCAGCCGGGCCGTTAGGCACGGCGTGTCCATCGGTTCCGCGCTTAGCGCGCCCGTGCCGCAGCCGGGCCGCCAGGCACGGGGCGTCGATGGGATCGCCAGCGCTCAGAGGATGTCGAGCACGCCCGTGGCCGCGTCCGGCGCGGTGAGCGTCGCCGGCGCGCCGCGGTAGAGCGACCCGCTGGAGAGGCATGCATTCCAGGGCAGCTCCTGTCGGTCGGCCACTCGGCCCAACACCACCAGCGCGAAGGCCCGCGCGAGGTCGGTCTTCGACGGGTCGCGTGCGAGCGCGAGCAGCGGCTCGACCGATCGCGCGTCGCCGATGAAGCCCAAGGCCGAGGCCAGCGCGGCTTGGGAGGAGAGCCCGCTCGCCTTGCCCAGCATCTCGACCAAGTCGTCGACGGCCGACTTGTCGCCGATCAGTCCCAGGCCGATCGACGCCGAGCGCAGGAGCTCGGGCTGGTAGAGCGCACCGCGCACGATCGCGCGGATCGGCTCGATCGCGGCGCGCGAGCCGATCATGCCCAGCGCCACCGCGGCATGCCCGCGGGCCGAGGGGTCCTTCACGCGATCGAGGGCGTCGAGCAGGAGCGCCTCCGCCTCGACGTCGCGCGCCATGCCGAGGGCGATGCACAGGGCCGCCACGTCGTCCGGCGAGCGCGCATCCGCCAGGGCGGCGCGCAAGGTCGAGCGCAACGAGGCCGAGGACGCCAGGCGGCGCTCGACCAGCGCGTGCTCCAGCACCCCTGCAGCGAGCGCCGCCCAAGCGCGGCGCGCACCGCGACCGCGCGTCAGGCGCTCGACGAGCTCCGCGCGTACGGCTTCGGTTCCGGCGAGGGGGTCGGCCCCGCGGCCCGGCCGTCCCGCGGCCTCCGCCAGCGCGACCAGCGCAAGGGAACGAGCCGTCGCATCGCCGGAAGCCTGCGAGCCCTCGAGCAGCGTGCGCCGGGCCTCGACGTCGCGCACGAAGGGCCCGGCGTTGGCGAGATGGCCCAGACCGATCAAGCATCCCAAGCGCAGCTCGGTCCGAAGGCTGCGCTCGCGCAGCTCCGCGCACAGCCGGGCGAGGGCCGCCTCGCGCTGGGCGTCGCCCGCGCCGCCGAGCAGCCGCCCCAGCGAGATCGGCACCTGCGCGCGCGTCAGCGCGTCGGCGCGCGGTTGATCGAAGAGCCACAGGAGCCAGCGCGCTTGGTCCTGACGCGACACCAAGCCGAGGGGCCGGCGAGACGCGCTCGCCAAAACGGCACTTCCTGCGGCCCCCGGGCGTTCGCCGGCGAAGGGCAGCTCGACCAGGCCCAAGGCCAGCACGCACGCCACCGAAACGTCGCGCGCGGCGAGCGGCTCTTCCAGATCATGCTCCAGGGCCTGCACCAGGCTGTGCACGACCCGCAGCCGCTGGTAGCCCCCGGCCGAGCGCCCGACGAGCCCGAGCGAGTACGCGGCGAACGCGCGCGTGCGCTGCGAGGGGAGCGAGCGGAGCGGCTCCACCCGCTGGCCGGAGAGCAGCGCAACCAAGAGGTCGATGTCCTCCTCGCCGCCGAGGATTCCCAGCGCGACCGCCGCGGTCTCCGCGACCTCCTGGTTCGCATGGGAGAGCAGCGGGCGGATCGCATCCGAGAGCCGGGGCGGAGCCGGCGCCTCCCCGATGCGCCCCAGCGCCACCAGCGCCGAGCTGAGGCAGTCGATGCTGCGCTCCTTCTCCAGGGTCTCGAGCAGGACGGGCACGATGCGCCGGCGCACGGTCTCCTCGGCGGGCAGCAGGCTGTCGAGCGGTGCCGCCAGGTCACCGTGGCCGAGGTAGAACTCGTCGCTGCCCGTGATCACGGCGCCGGTGCGCACGGCGCGCCTGAGCGCCAGGTAGGGGTGGCGGTTGTAGTGCCACCACAGGCTCCAGGCGCTCCAGTCGACGCCGGTTTCCGTGGTGCCCGAGGGGGGCGCCGAAGGTCCCGCGGGCGTGGAGGAAGGCGCGCCTGCAGGGCGCCCCGGCGTGGACGGCCCACCATGAGCCGGCGTGTCTCCCGCAGGTGTGCTCGCCGGCGGCGCCGGCGAGGAACCTCCGGGCGGGACCGTGTCCCCGGGCCCGGGGTTGGTACCCCCGGCGCCGCCTCCCCTACCCGGGCCTACGCTCCCCCCGGTATCGCCTCCGGTGGGCGGCTTCGGGTAGCTGCCTCCGTGGGACAGCGCGAGGGCGGCGGGCGCCGCGGTGAGCGCGAGCAGGACTGCGAGCGTCAGCGAGGTCTTCACGGGTTTCCTCCGAGGACGAACTACGGGCGCTTTTGCCGGATGCGGCGCGCGCTGCTGGCACCCTAGGAGAGCTGGCCTCCCGAGGGTACCGGCGAGGTGCGAAAACTCTCCGCCCGACCGAGCCGGGAAACGAGCGCCGCCCGGCGGGCCGAGCCCGCCGGGCGGCTGGAATCGGAGGTCGCCCCCGCCCCTAGAGGATGTCCAGGATGCCGGTGCCCACGTCGGGCGAGGTCAAGGTCGGGGTGCTCGCCCTGTAGTTGATGTTGACCGAGATCTTCGTGTTCCAGGGCAGGTCCTCCTTGTCGGCGACGATGCCCAGGGCCACGGCCGCGAAACCGCGGGCGAGGTCGGTCTTCTGCTTGTCCTTGAGCAGCTCGATCAGCGGATCGATCGAGCGCGCGTCGCCGATGAAGCCCAAGGCCGAGGAGATCGCGGCCTGCGAGGAGAGCCCGCTGGCTTCGTTGAGCATCGTGATCAGGTCGTTCACGATCGCCTTGTCACCGAGCAAGCCCAGGCCGATCGCCGCCTGCTTGAGCAGGTCCGGCTGGTACTTCGACTTCCGGACGATCTCCTCGATCTTGGCGATCGACTCGCGGTCCCCGATCAGGCCGAGCGCGACGGCCACGTAGCCCTGGGCCTCCTTGTCGCTGATCTTCTCGAGCTTCTCGCGCAGCTCCACCTGGGCGTCCGAGACGCGGGCGATGCCCAGGCCGATGGCGAAGGCGCCGACCTCCTGCGGAGTCTTGGCGCTCGCCAGCTCGGTCTTCAGCGCCAGCTTCATGTCCGAGGACGAGGGCTGCTTCGCGTCGTCGAGGGCGCGCTCGAGCACGCCGATGGCGATGCCCGCCCAGGGCTTGGCCTGGGTGTGGCCCCGGCTGAGCTGATCCATCAGGAAGGCGCGCGCGTTCTTCTTCTTGTCCTTGGGATTGCCGGTGACGCCCGCGATCGGGTCGCCTTGACCGGTGCCCGGGCGACCGCACACCTGGGCCAGGGCGATCAGCGCGAAGTTGCGCGACTGGATGTCGGCGAGCTCGTCCTTCACCGCCATCAGGCCCTCGCGGATGTCGGCGTCCAGCTTGTCCGCGTCGCAGTCGCCGATCATGCCCAGCGCCTGGATGCAGCTCTGCTGGATCTCCTTCTGGGCCTTGCTGAGCTTGATGATGTCGCTCAGCAGGCGCTCGGCGACCACCTTGCGCAGCGGGGAGTCGTTGGGCGCGTCGGCGAGCAGGCGGCCCATGGCCGTCGGCGCGTGGGCGCGGACCAGGAAGTTGAGGCCCTGGTCATTGAAGGTGGCGAGGAGCCACTGGATCTGGTCCTGGCGGGTGTTGACCTTCTCCGGCTTGACCAGGTTCTTCAGATCGATCGGCGTGGGCTCGGTGGAGATCGACAGAGGCGTCAGGCCGAAGGCCGTCAGGCAGGCCACGGCGACGTCGCGCGTGCCCATCTTGCGCGCCTCGCCGTCGACCATCTTGACCAGGCTCTCGACGATCTTCTTGCGGCCTTCCTCGCTGGCCTTGTAGCCGATCAGGCCCAGGCCGTAGGCGGCGAAGGCGCGCGTGCGGTCGGGGATCGACCCGGTCAAGTGCAGCGAGCCCGTGCCGCCGCTCGCCTTGCCGAGCGAGTTGACGTCGTTCGGCCGGTTCTCGAGCATCGCGGTCAGGAGGTCGATGTTGGTCTCGTTGGCGAGGATGCCGAGCGCGACCGCGGCGGTCTCGGAGATCTCCTGGTTGCCGTCGCCGAGGAACGGGATGATGTGTCCCGCCATGGCCGACTCGCCGGCCTCGCTCTTGGCGTCGCCGATCTTGGCGAGGCCGATCAAGCAGCCGGTGATGATGTCCTTGGAGCGCTCGCTCTTGAGCGCCTGGACCATGGCCGGCACCACCTTGCCGCGGATCGCCGCTTCCGACGGCCGCAGGGTGTCGCGCGCCTGGTCCTTCTCGCCCTTGCCGAGGAACCAGTCGTCGCTGCCGCTGATCGGGCCGCCGGAGTGGATGCGCGCCTTCAGGTTCAGGTACGGCTCCTTGTTGAAGCCCCACCAGAACTGCCACACCGTGAGGTCGGGCCCCGCGTCGCCGCCGCCGCCGGTGGTGGGCGCGGGACCCGCGGCAGGACCGGGCGCCGGCGCGCCGGGGGTTGCCGGCCCAGGCGTCGAGGGCCCCGAGGGGCCGGGCGTCGCCGGGCCGCCTGTGCCGGGGGAGGCCGGCCCGCCGCCCGCGCCGCCTCCGCCGGGAGGCACCGTATCGCCGGGACCGCGGTAGGTACCGCCGTGGCCCGCCGTGATTTCTTGGAGGCACAAGCTGCCCGCAGCGACCAGGGCTGCGCCGATCAGGAGCTTCTTCATGGTCGACCTGACGTCATGGGTGATTGGAGGGCTGGTACGAGCCAGCCCCAGGATGGAAGCAAGGCCCATGCCGGCGCCCAGCATACGGGAGCGCGCGCGGGCGGTCCAGGCCGCACGGGGCTCTCGGGTGCCGATGCTGGGACGGCGTGAGACGGCTCCTGGGCGCGCCGTCGAGGCTCGTGTTCCGAATCCGTAGCAAGCCGTCACCCCGGAAGCGCCGACGCTTGCTGGCGCGGCTGCGGCACAGGCGGCTATGCGCGTGCCGCGAGCTAGCCGTCTTGGCCGCGAACACTTGGCTCATCCTGGAAGCCCCTGCGAGGCCAAGACGTCTAGCGGGCCAGCGATGCGATCAGGAACTCGCGGTTGAGGCGTGCGATGTTGGCCACCGAGATCGCCTTCGGGCACGCGGCCTCGCACTCGTAGATGTTGGTGCAGTTGCCGAAGCCCTCGCCATCCATCTGCGCGACCATCGAGAGGACCCGGCGGCGACGCTCCGGGTGGCCCTGGGGCAAGAGCGCGAGCTGCGCCACCTTGGCGCCCACGAAGAGCATGGCCGCGGCGTTCGGGCAAGCGGCGACGCAGGCTCCGCAGCCGATGCAAGCGGCCGCGTCCATGGCGCGCTCGGAGTCGTCCTTCGCGACCGGCAGGGTGTTCGCCTCCGGCGCGGCGCCGGTCGCGATCGAGACGAAGCCCCCCGCGGCGATGATGCGGTCCAGCGGCGAGCGGTCGATCACCAGGTCCTTGATCACCGGGAAGGCGCGCGCGCGAAAGGGCTCCACCAGGATCGTGTCGCCGTCGGCGAAGCGGC
>DATKBQ010000133.1:0-3356 GCA_035546375.1 Planctomycetota bacterium
GTCGGCGTGCTTCTCCATCGCCGCGAGCACGACGGCACGCCCGCTCTCCCCCGCCGCCAGGGCGAGGAGCGCGCGCCGCGCGCGGCGCTCGATCACGCCGGGCAGCTTCGCGGAGGCGAGGAGCGCTTCCAGCTCGGGCAGTGCCGAGGGATCGGCGCGCGCCTCGGCGGCCTCGAGCGCCGCGCAGCGCACCCTCGCGTCGGCGTCGGCGAAGAGTGCGGCGAGGATGGGTTCGCCGCTTCCGCGCGGCAGCGCGGCCAGCCCCCGGGCGGCCGCGGCGCGCACTTCCGGCTGCTTGTGCTTCAGGGCGCGCTCCAGCGGCTTTGCGTCGACGCCCTTCTCGAGGAAGGGCGCGACGACCGCGAAGGCTTGCAGGGCTTCGAGCTCGCCCTTGCCCTTGGCGCGCGCGAGCAAGGCCTCGGCGGCGGCCGCGGCGTCGACCTGCGCGAGGGCGAGCGCGGCCGCGCGGCGCTGGCGCTGGAGCGGAGCCTCGATCGCGAGCTTCGCGAGCGGCGCGATCGCGCTGCGATCCCCGAGCCGTCCGAGCGCGGCCGCGGCCACCTCGACCACCTCCCAGTCCTTGTCCGAGAGGGCGGCGACGGCGAGCTTCGCCGCGGCGGCGTCGCCGGGCTGGACGGCCGAGAGCGCGGCGACGCGCGCGAGCGGGTCCTTCGAGCGCAGCTCGCGCGCGAGGTCGCCCTGGGGCGCGGCGGGCGAGGCTGCGCTGAGTGCAACGGCGAGCACCCACGTGGAAAAAGGGCGGAGCGGGCCGCTCATTTCTTCCCCGCGCGAACCTCGAGCGGCGCTTGGAGGCGCCGGCCGGCCGCGTCGCTCAGGCGCGCGCCAAACACCGAGGAGCCCGCGTCGTCCTCGCACAGGACGAGCAGCGCGTGCTCGCCCGGGCTCAGGCGCAGCGGGATCGGGACCTCGTTCGGCAGCGGCGCGGCGACGCGCAGCTCGAAGGAGACGCGCGCGCCGTCGAGGTAGACGTCCCAGCCGTCCTCCAGCTCGAGCCACAGGATCACCTCGAGCGGCTCCGCGGCCCCGGAGCCCTCGGGGGCCTCGGGCCTGTAGTCGAAGGTCGTCGCCAGCGCCCACAGCAGGCGGTCGCCGCCACGTTGGGTCAACTCCTCCAGGTTGGTCCAGCCCTTGTCGGAGAGCGCGCGCCGCTCCCAGACCTTGCCGGCGATGCGCCCGCCCTCGCGCGGGCGCTGCTTCGCGGGCTCGAACGGGGGCTCGACGAGCACGAGGTTCTCCGGCGGCCCCCTCCAGGGTCCGGCGACGAGCCAGTCGCAGAGCCGCTGCGCGTCGGCCGCCGCGGCGAGCCGAGGCGGCTTCTCCGCCGCTTGGCGGTCGAGCTGCGCCTCGATCGCCTCCGAGTCGCCCCCGAGGCTGACCGTCGCGCGTCGCAGGAAGAGCAGCGCGAAGCAGGTGGTCTCGAGCTTGTCCCAGGAGCCGTTCGGGCGCTGGTCCTCGAGCAGGAAGCGCGCACCCTCCTCGTACCAGTCGCGGCCGCCCAGGCGCTCGCGGCCGGTGAGGCCGCAGTAGCGCTCGACGGCCCACAGGTAGGCGTGCAGCCAGCCGTTGGTCCAGGCGCGCGGGCCGACGCGGTTGCGCGCGGGGTCGAAGCGCTCCTCCAGCCAGCGCTCGGCCAGCTCGCGGTCGCGGCGGTGCTTGCGCAATTGCAGGAGCGCCGCGGACGAAGGGGCGCTCAGCTCCTCGATCACGGCCAGGCCGGCCAGGGTCGCCGCGGTCATGCCTGCCGTGGCTTGTCGGTCCGGCGCGTAGGCGAAGCCGCCGTCGTCCTTCTGCCAGCGCCACAGCGCCTTCGCGGCGTCCGCCAGGGTCGGCGCGGGCACCTCGAGCCCCATGCGGTGCGCGGCGCGCAGGCCGAGCAGCGCGAACTGGGTGTTGCTCATGTCGGCCCCGCCCCAGGGGTAGGTCCACACGCCTCCGCTCTGGGTCGCGACGAGCGCGTCGAGGCTCCTCTGCGCCGCTTCGCGCCAGCCCTCGGGCTGGCCGAGGGACTCGAGCAGCATGAGGTGCACGCCGCGCGAGTACGTGCTCTTGAACTCGTTCACGGCGAGCAGCTTGAGCGCCTTGTTCAGCCCTTCGTCGCGGCGCCGGACGCCGGACTTCACGAGCGTGTAGGCGACCAGCGCGCTCATGCCGCCGGGGTGCTCGCCCTCGAAGCCGGGCCAGCCGCCTTCGGGGAGCTGCTTCGAGCGGAGGAACTCGACCCCGCACGCGATGGCGCGGTTGACTTGGAGTACGAAGGGGACCTCGTCCTTCGGCGCGGGGGGCGGCGCGCCGCCGCCCTCCTGGGCGGGCGCCAGCGAGAGGGTCCACGCGCACGCGATCGAGATGGCGAAGGGAGCCATGGGGAGAGAATAGCGCTGGGCTCCAGCCGGCCCGCACCTTCGCCCGCTAGTCTTCGGGCCCATGGCGGAACGCGAGCCGCCGCGCGAGCCGAGCCGCGCCTGGTTCCTCGTCCTGGCCCTCCTGCATGCGGCGCTGGGCCTCTGGGCGCTGCACGCCTGGATCCACGGGCCGTTCCAGGGCCGCGGAGTGGTCGACGGCTACGAGGTCCTGCGCATGGCCCGCACGGGGTCGGCGGGGCCGTTCGAGACCAAGGGCCCGCTCTATCCCTGGGTGCTCTCGCTAGGGCTGCGCATGGGCGAGGAGGCCTGGATCGTCGGGATCCTCGGGATCGCCCTGTCGATCGGCGTGCTGGGCGGCGTCGGGCGGCTGTGCTCGGCGACCGGCGTGCCGCGCGCGGCGCCGTGGGCGATGGCGCTCTACGCGCTCTCGGGGTCGGTCTACGCCTTCCTCGTGCAGCCCCTGCCGGCGGTGATGGCGGCGCTCTGCCTGGTGTGGGGCGCCGTGCTCCTTGCCGGCCCCGCGCGCGGCCTCGCCCGCGCCTTCGCCGGCGGAGCGCTGCTCGCGGCCTCGGCCTTCGCGCGAGCTCCGCTGGCCGTCGCCGCGGTGCTGCTCGGCATCCGCGAGCTCGCTGCCAAGCGCTGGGCGCGAGCCGGGAGCGCGCTGTGCGGCGCGATGATCGTGACGGCGCTTTGCTTCGCAAGCTTCGGCGCGCGCGCGTGGCCTGCGGGCTCGGCCTTCAACCTGCGCCAGGGCAACGGCGGCGCGCGCAGCGGCTTCTGCGACGTGCGACCCGGGCCGGTGTACGAGCGCGCGCGCTACGAGGCGGCCTTCGCCCCGCCCGACGAGCGCGGCACGGCGCCGGAGTTCGAGCGCTACCAGCGCGCGCAGCTTTGGCGCGAGGTGCGCGCCGACCCCGGCGGCGCGGCGCTCACGCTCCTGCGCAAGGCCTTCTTGTTCTGGGATCGCACCGAGAC
>DATKBQ010000134.1:0-4292 GCA_035546375.1 Planctomycetota bacterium
CACGTCTGGCAGTCCACGGGAGGCAGCGACGACTTCGAGCCCAAGTTCGGCTTGGTCCCGCTGATCTTCGGGACGCTCAAGGCGAGCTTCTACTCGATGCTCTTCGGGATCCCCCTGGCGCTCCTGGCGGCGATCTACACGAGCGAGTTCCTGGATGCGAACTTGCGGGTGCCGATCAAGTCGACCGTCGAGCTGATGGCGGGTCTCCCGAGCGTCGTGCTCGGCTTCTTGGCCGCCCTGGTGATCGCGCCCTTCGTGCGCGAGGTGTTGCCGGCGACGCTCTGCTCCTTCGCTACCGTTCCACTGTGCTTCCTGGCTGGTGCCTACGCCTGGCAGCTCGTGCCGCAGCGGATCGCGCTTCGCCTGCATGGCTCGCAGCGCTTCGCATTGATGTTCCTGATGCTGCCGGCCGGATTGTGGCTGGGCAAGCTCCTGGGGCCGCTCATGGAGCGGGCCCTGTTCGCCGGTGACATCGAGGCTTGGCTCGACGGCCGGCGTGGAGGCGCCGCCGGGGGCTGGATCTTCGTGCTCCTGCCCGTGAGCGCCCTGGCGACGGCTTTCCTCATGGGACGCCTGGTGAACCCCGCGCTGCGCCGGGTCTCGCGCGAGTGGGGCCGCGGGCGCTGCGCGCGCGTCGACGTGCTGCGCTTCGCCGCGGGGACCCTGGTGGCGCTCGCGATGGCCTGGAGCGCGGCCCACGTGCTCGCCGCGCTCGGGCTGGACCCGCGCGGCTCGCTGCTCGGCACCTACGACACGCGCAACGCCCTGGTGGTCGGCTTCGTGATGGGCTTCGCCATCGTCCCGATCCTCTACACGCTGGCGGAGGACGCGCTCTCCGCCGTGCCCGAGCACCTGCGGCTGGCCTCGCTCGGCGCGGGCGCCACGCCGTGGCAGACCGCCATGCGCGTGGTGGTGCCGACCGCCATGAGCGGGATCTTCTCGGCCGTCATGGTCGCCCTGGGGCGCGCGGGGGGGGAGACGATGATCGTCTTGATGGCGACCGGCAACACGCCGATCCTGGACTGGAACGTCTTCTCGGGCTTCCGCACGCTCTCGGCCAACATCGCCGTCGAGCTGCCGGAGGCGGTGCGCGGCTCCACGCACTACCGCGTGCTGTTCCTGGCCGCCTTGACGCTCTTCGCGATGACGTTCGTGGTGAACACCGCGGCCGAGCTGGTGCGCCAGCGCTTCCGCCGGCGCGCCTTCCAGCTATGAGCGAGCTTGCCCTCGCCCGGCCCCGATCCGCGCCGCGTCCCGCCCGCACGCGGCGCGCGGGCGGGACGCGGCGCACCTCGCTCTTCGCCCATGGCGAGCCGCTCGTGTGGCTCACCGGCGGATCGCTGGGCATCGCGCTGGCGATGATCGCCGGCCTGCTGGCGCTGGTGGCCTGGCGAGGGGGAGCGACCTTCTGGCCGGGCCGGGTCCTGGCGGTCGAGACCACCGACGGCCAGCGCTTCATGGGCGAGGTCGCCGCGCTCGAGCACTACGCGCCGCGCGGCGAGCTGCTCGAGGGGCTGAGCGCCGAGGCGCGAGCGGAGATCGAGGCCGGCCGGGCCCGCCGGCGGATGCTGCGCACCGAGAACCAGGAGCTGACCGGCACCCACTACCAATGGGTCAGCGATTTCGAGATCGCCCGCGAGTGGCATCCTCAGTGGGCGCTGGTGATCGAGCGGCTGACGCGTGGGCGCTTCTACGGCATGCCGAAGGCGTTCCTGGTCGACGGCGTCGCGCAGCCCGGCGAAGCCGAGGCCTGGCGGCTCTTCCTCGAGCATCACGGGGCCGTGCGCGAGCGTTGGCGCCGCAGGCGCGAGCTCGAGACCCAGGACATCGGCCGGGTGAGCCAAGCGCTCGAGGAGGCGCGGCTGGACGTGCGCGAGGCGGAGCTGGAAGGGAGCAGCGGCTCCGCGGCAGCCGAGCTCGCCCGGCGCCGGCAGGGGGAAGTCGAGACCTGGGCCGCGGGCGAGAACGCGCGGATCCAGGCCGAGATCGAGGCGCTCCAGCGCGCGAACGATCGCTATGCCCTCGCGTTGGAGACCGCCGACGGCGTCGGGGTGGAGATGCCGCTCCAGGAGATCGTGCGCGCGTATCCGGCGAACCAGCTCGGGACGGCGGGCCGGCTCGGCGTCTACGGCTCGCGCTGGGCCGAGTTCCTCACCGACGAGCCGCGCAACTCGAACAACGACGGCGGGGTCCTGCCCGCGATCTTCGGCACGGTCGCGATGACGATGATCATGTCGTTCCTCGTCGTGCCCTTCGGCGTGCTCGCGGCGATGTACCTGCGCGAGTACGCCAAGCCCGGACCGATGGTCAGCTCGGTGCGCATCGCGATCAACAACCTGGCCGGGGTGCCGAGCATCGTCTTCGGCGTGTTCGGGCTCGGGTTCTTCTGCTACATCGTCGGCGCCTCCCTCGACGAGCTCCTCTTCGAGGCCAGGCTGCCCAATCCGACGTTCGGAAAGGGCGGGCTCCTGTGGGCCTCGCTGACCCTCGCGCTCCTGACGCTGCCGGTCGTGATCGTGCCCTCGGAGGAGGCCCTGGCCGCGGTGCCGGGGTCGATGCGCGAGGGCTCCTATGCGTGCGGGGCGACCAAGTGGCAGACCATCCGCCGCATCGTCCTGCCGCGCGCCCTGCCGGGGATCCTGACCGGGATGATCCTGGCCATCGCGCGCGGCGCGGGTGAGGTGGCGCCCTTGATGCTGGTCGGCGCGGTCAAGCTGGCCCCGAAGCTGCCGGTTGAGTCCAGCTTTCCCTACGTCCACTCCGAGCGCAGCTTCATGCACCTGGGCTTCCACATCTACGACCTCGGCTTCCAGAGCCAGAACAGCGAGGCGGCCAAGCCGATGGTCTTCACGACGACCTTGCTCCTGATCGCCATCGTCGTCGTGCTCAACCTGGTCGCGATCTGGGTTCGCGCGCGCCTGCGGCGGCGCTACCGTGGGGTGGGCTAGATGGTCGAGGTCCGCAAGAACCAGGCTCCCAGGCCGCGGCCGGCGAGGGTGGCCGCCGCGATCCGCCGCGCCGTGAGCGAGAGGTCAGCGATGCAGGAGCAGAACCCGTTGCAGGCCGATGAGATCGACCCGCGCGCGGGGCGCGTCTTCGAGGCGATCGCGAAGGACGAGCACTTCGAGACCGAGGTGCACGACGCGGTGGTCTCCGAGGAGCACGTCCTCGAGGTGGAGGATTTCTCCCTCTGGTACGGCGCGGCCCAGGCGCTCTTCCGCATCCACATGGCGGTCCCGCGCGGCAAGGTGACGGCGCTGATCGGCCCCTCGGGCTGCGGCAAGTCGACGCTCCTGCGCTCGGTCAACCGCATGAACGACCTGATCGAGGGCGTGCGCATCGAGGGCGGGATGCGCCTCAACGGCGAGGCCGTCTACCGCGGCGGGGTCGACGTGATCGAGCTGCGCAAGCGGATCGGCATGGTCTTCCAGAAGCCGAACCCGTTCCCGATGTCGATCTACGAGAACGTCGTCTACGCGCTGCGGATCGACGGCGAGCGCGACCGGCGCGTGCTCGACGAGGTGTGCGAGTCGAGCCTGCGCGACGCGGGCCTGTGGGAGGAGGCAAAGGACCGGCTCCAGGAGAGCGCGCTCAGGCTGTCCGGGGGCCAGCAGCAGCGGCTGTGCATCGCGCGCGCGATCGCGGCCGAGCCGGAGGTGCTCCTGCTCGACGAGCCGTGCTCGGCCTTGGATCCGATCGCGACCGGGAGGATCGAGGACCTGATCGAGGAGCTGAAGGGGTCCTACTCGATCCTGATGGTGACCCACAACATGCAGCAGGCCTCGCGCACCAGCGACTTCACGGCCTTCATGTACCTCGGTCGGCTGGTCGAGTACGGGCCGACGGAGGACGTCTTCCTCTCGCCGCACGTGAAGGAGACGGAGGACTACGTCACGGGGCGGTCCGGGTAGGGGCTTCGTTGGCGAAGTCGAGCGGCTCATCGCGCGCTCTCAGTGCGCCACGGGCCACTTGGCGGCCAGTGGTTTGGCGGGGCAGTCGTTCGTCCGATACTGGCGCGCACAGGCTCGAGGAAGCGGATCAGGAGTTCTCCAACTATCTCGAACGCCCTAGGCGCGCCGGGCAGGCTGGATCGCTCGAGGTAGCCCCGCCACTGCGCCGCGCGACGGAGGTCCCCGAAGAATCCAGGAGTCAAGGCGCTGGGAATCTCGAGCTCGATGGGCGTGGAGCGGCGATCGAAGGTTGCCCGGATAGCGCGGGCGAGAGGAAGGCCATCGAATGCAAAGAGGCTCGCGAGCACGTAGAGGTCGTAAAAATCCTTCAGTCGGCTGTTG
>DATKBQ010000135.1:0-2626 GCA_035546375.1 Planctomycetota bacterium
CGACTGCGACGGGCGCCAAGTGCGCGCCAGCGTGTCGATCGGCGGCGCCCACAACCAGCGCGGCCGCGACATCCGCTTCGAGACCCTGCTCGAGGTGGCCGAGGGGGGGCTCGCCGTGGCCCAGGCCGGCGGCGGCGACCGCTACGTGCACAGCGAGCTGTACGAGTTCTTCGAGCGCAAGCGCGCCCGCGAGGGCCGGCCGGGGCCCGAGCCGGCCGGGACGGCGCCCGCGGCGCCGGCGGAGATCGGCCTGGGCCTGCTCGGCGACAAGATCCGCGAGCTCTTCGGCCTGGGCGACTCCGACGGGCCGCTCTTGGCGCGCATCGAGCGCGCGGTGATCGCCCAGGCCCTCAAGGAGATGTCGGAGGAGCTGGACACGGCGCTCTCGGCCTCGCGCAGCGAGCACCAGCGCCAGATCGACCTGCTCGAGCGCCGCATCGCGAAGCTGACGCACGTGCTCGGCCTCAACGAGGAGGAGATGGCCCGGCTGCGCAGCGCGAAGTCGGTCGACCCCGGCATCGCATCGATCTACACCAGCGTCCAGGGTCTCTCGCCCGACGAGGTCAACGCCGAGCTCAAGCGCGCGCTGATGGCCAAGATCTTCGAGGCGAACCTGGAGCTGCGCCGCAAGCTCGGCTCCGGTGGCTGAATCGGCGCCGGAACCCTTTCCCATCCGATCGGAGCAATCCCCTATGACCGAATCCAGAGCGAAGAAGGCCGCGACCTCCGAAGGCGACGACGTGCGCAAGGACCATGGCGTGCTCTACCTGGGCATCGACCTGGGCACCTCGCGCACCTCCGTCTCGGCCTCGAACGGCGTGCGCGAGACCCTGGCGTCCTACGTCGGCTATCCCAAGGACGTGGTCAGCCGCAAGCTGCTCAAGAAGGACATCCTGATCGGCGAGGAGGCGATGGAGAAGCGCCTGTCGCTGGACTTCTACCGGCCGCTGGCGCACGGCGTGATCAAGGGCAGCGAGGGCAAGGGCGACGAGGGCGAGCGCAACCTGCGCGCCGCGCGCGACCTCCTGGCGGAGATCATCCGCCGCGCCAAGCCGCGCAAGGACGAGCTGATCTACGCCGTGATCGGCGCCCCGGCCCAGGCCTCGATCAAGAACAAGGAGGCGATCCTGGGGGCGGCGCGCGAGAGCGTCGACTCGGTGATGCTGTGCTCGGAGCCGTTCTCGGTCGCCTACGGCCTCGACATGCTGGACGACGTCCTGGTGATCGACATCGGCGCCGGCACCACCGACCTGTGCCGCATGCACGGCACGATGCCCGAGGACTCCGACCAGATCACGCTGCCCGTCGCGGGCGACTACATCGACGAGGAGCTGTCGAAGCTGATCAAGAAGTCCTGCCCTGGCGCCCAGTTCACGGTGCAGATGATCAAGGGCCTCAAGGAACGCTACGCCTCGGTGGCCGAGCAGATGGAGCCGGCGGTGGTGCAGCTCCCCGTGGACGGCAAGCCGACCCGCTTCGACATCACCGACGAGGTGCGCGCCGCGTGCCGCAAGATCGTCCCGCCGATCGTCGAGGGCCTGGGCAAGCTGATCTCGACCTTCGACCCCGAGTTCCAGGACCGGCTCAAGAACCGGGTGCTGCTCGCCGGCGGCGGCAGCCAGATCAAGGGCCTGGACAGCGCCATCGAGGGCGAGATGCACGAGAAGCTGGGCGCCGGCCGGGTGCTGCGGATCGAGGAGCCCGTCTACGGGGGCGCGAACGGCGCCCTGAAGATCGCCCACGACATGCCGGCGGAGTACTGGGAGAAGCTCCGCTAGACGTCTTGGCCCGCAGGAGCGTTCAGAACGAGTCAAGTTCTCAGGGCCAAGACGGCTAGCTCGCGGCACGCGGCCGCAGGCCGCATGTGCCGCAGCCGCGCCAGCAGGCGCGGCGCGTGCATCGGCTTCCGGGGGGGTGCTTGCCGAGGCCGGAAAGACCTGCCAAGCGTCCGATCGTGCCCATCGCTCTGAGGCTTGCCTCACTCTAGCCCGGCCGGGACGCTGGGGCGGCGCCCGCCGTCCGATCCCACGGCCCGCGGGGCACTCCTGGCGGGGGCCGGGGCCGCCCTGACCTATCGCGAACTTGCCCCTTGCCGTATGCTTTCGGGAGCATACGCGATCCCTGGCCGCGCGGGTGTCCGTGCGGGTTCCTTGGGGGCGCGTCCCCATCGCAGACAGACAGGCAAGGAGAAGGCAATGACAAATCGAATGAGCCTCTGGCTCGGCGTCGGGCTCGTGCTCGCGGGCTTCTCAGGAGCCGCCCGCGCGCAGGGCCCGGGTCCCTGGTCGGATAGCTTCGAGGCTTACGCCGTGGGCTCCACGATGCCCGGCCAAGGCGGCTGGGAGGAGTGGGACGGTGCGATCCACGTCAACCCCGGCATCGTGAAGAGCACGCCGGTGACGGCCCAGCACGGCACCCAGTACATGATGGTGCAGAACGACGCGGACACGATCCGCCAGTTCACGGGCTACACCTCGGGCCAGTACAGCCTCAACGGATGGATGTACCTGCCCAGCTCGCTGACCCGCCCGGCGTACTGGATCGTCCTGAACACCTACAACCACTTCGGCCCGTACAACTGGTCGGTCCAGATCGTCTTCAACCAGGGTACCTGGGTCATCGACGC
>DATKBQ010000136.1:0-14702 GCA_035546375.1 Planctomycetota bacterium
GGCGGCGTGGTGGCTCGTCTCCGAGCGCCCGAGCGCGGACGGAGGCCGCTTCGTGCGCCGCGACCGCCCCGCCGATCGGGCCGGCCGGCTCGATGGCGAGACAGTGGCGAGCGCGCCGAAGCCCACTGCGGCGATCGATCAGCCGCTGCCCGAGGACGTGCTCGAGCGTCGACAGCGAGCGGAGAAGTCGATCGCCCAGGCCGACCGCCAAGCGGCGGTCGCGGCCGGCGAGGAAATCTTCGAGGATCGAGCCGAGGCGCCGCCCGCGAGCGAGCCGACGCCCTTCGAGCAGCTCGACGACCTCGTGGCGAAGCGCGCGCTCGAGGTGGGACAGAAGCTCGAGCCGGGCCAGGAGAGCAAGCTCGGATTCCCGGTCGGGAAGACCGACCTCGGGGAGGCGCCCGTCGCCGGCTCGACGGTTACCGGAAATTCCGACTGGTTCCTGGGCAAGGGCGAGCCGTCGGAGGGAAACGCTGGACTGCGCGTGCTGTCCGTCGACGGCAAGGAGGCGGCGAACGCCCCTGCTGAAAAGGAGAAGTTCGGCAATCGTTTCTTCGGCAAGCGGACTTCGCCCACCACAGGCGCTGCGGGAGCCGCGCCGGCGCCGGGCGCTGCGGCTGGTGCACCGGCCGTGTCCGGTCCGGCGACGCCCGGCCCGTCGAGCCCCGGGCCTGCGACGCCAAGTCACTTGGCGCCCAGCACAGGTGCGACGAGCCCCCTCTCGAGGCTTGGCGTGGCCACCGAGCTGGCCGCTCGCGAACGGCGCAGGGAGGCGGAGCCGGCTCCCGGTGCGGTCGCCCGTCCAGCAGGCGAGTCCGAGACCCTGTATCGCTACCTCGAGCTCATGGGCCGCGACTTCGATGCCGCGAAGGACGGGAAAGCCGCAAAGCGGCTGCGTGGGCTCGGCTACGACGGAGACTTTGACTTTGGCGTTCCTCCCACGCCCGAGGAGCTCGAGCGGCTGCGTGCGGAGCGCCTGGACTGGATCCTGCGCTCGTGCCGCCGCATCCCCGGCGAGAAGCCGCGCGACATGTTCTTCCGCTTCTGGGGCGACAACCCCTTCGAGCTGGCGCGGATCGACCACCTCTCGACCTTCTCGGTCGACGTCGACACGGCGAGCTATGCGCTGGCGCGGCGCTACCTGGTCGAAGGGCACCTGCCCGAGAAGGCGCAGGTGCGCACCGAGGAGTTCGTCAACTACTTCCGGCCCGACGTGCCGCCGCCCGCCGAGGGCACCTTCGCGATCCGGACCGAGCTGGCGCCGAGCCTCTTCGGCGGCGCGAGCGAGCGCTGGATGCTGCGCGTCGCGATCCGCGGCCGCGAGGTGACGACCGGCGAGCGCAGGCCGCTGGCCTTGACCTTCGTCATCGATTGCTCCGGCTCGATGAAGGAGCAGAACCGCCTCGAGCTGGTGAAGCACTCGCTGCGGCTCCTGCTCGGCGAGCTGGACGGGCGCGACTCGATCGCGATCGTCGCCTTCTCGAACGAGTCGCGGCTCGTCCTGCCGATGACCTCGGCGGCGAACCGCGGGCTGATCGAGTCGGCGATCTTTCCGCTGGCTCCGAACGGCAGCACGAACACCGAGGCCGGTCTGCGCATGGGCTACGAGCAGGCGGTGGCCGGTCTCACGGCCAACGCCGAGAACCGGGTCGTGCTGCTCAGCGACGGCGTGGCGAACGTCGGCATCACCGATGCGCAAGCGCTCGTCGCGCACACGGAGAGCTACCGCAGGCAGGGGATCTACCTGAACACGATCGGCGTGGGGATGAACAACCACAACGACGCCTTGCTCGAGCAGCTCGCCGACAAGGGCGACGGGATCTGCAGCTACGTCGACGACGCCAAGGAGGCGCGGCGCGCGCTGGTCGAGAACTTCACCGGCGCGTTCGTGCCGATCGCGCGCGACGTGAAGGTGCAGGTCGACTTCGATCCGGCGCAGGTCGAGAGCTACCGGCTGCTCGGCTACGAGAACCGGGCGGTCGCAGACATCGACTTCCGCAACGACGCGGTCGACGCGGGCGAGGTCGGCTCGGGGCACCAGGTGGTCGCGCTCTACGAGATCGTGCGCTCGGGCTCCGGCTCGGGCGAGGCGCCGCTCGCGACCGTGCGGCTGCGCTGGAAGGCCCCGCATCAGGGAGTCGGCCTGGAGGCCGGCTCCGGCGCGGCGACCGAGATCGAGCACGCGGTGCGCGCGGGCGAAGCTGCGGGCTCCTACGCCGCGACGAGCGCGGGCTACCGCCGCTCGGTGCTGGTCGCCCAGTTCGCCGAGTTCCTGCGCCGCAGCGTGCACGCGCGGGGCGACAGCCTCGATCGGCTGATCGAGGAGGCCAAGAAGCTCGAGGGCGAGCTGCGCGACCCCGAGTTCGCGGAGTTCACGGCGCTCGTGCTCAAGAGCCGCCAGCTCGTGCTGGCCGAGCTCGGCCGCTACGGCGACCTGGCGCGGACCGTCGACGAGCTGCGCTGGAACTGCTTCCGCGCGGCCCAGCTCGAGGACCTGGGACGGGCGGAGGACCTGGAGCGGATCCGGGAGCTGGAGCGCCAGAATCGTCTGCTCGAGGAGGCCCTGCGCAACCTGCTGGCGGCAGGCGAGGTTCGCGGGCTCGGCAACACCAATAGGTGAGGACCGTGGGAAGGGCCTCGCGTCCCTTCCCCGCGATGGGACCATCGCCGGGCGGCATGAAGCGCCGGCTGCGCTCGCGGGAAGAGCCCGGCCGGAAACCTGGAAATGCTCGCCCGAGGCTGCGTACTCCCGCGCGAGCTCTGACGACGACTCGAGCAGCAACAAGAGACGCTGAGCTCCCAGGACTCTCCCCCCTGGCAGGAGCAGGGCCGACCGGATGCGAGAACCGGCCGGCCCTGCTGTTTTTCCCCGCCGCGTGGGCCTTCCCAGCGGCTCGAGCCGTCCGAGCGGCTTGAACCCGCCTGCCCGGCGGTGCAGCTTGGGGCCGGGGCACCCCGATGGCCGACGGCGAAAGGGCGGTGGTGAGGACGCTGGTGGCGGCGATCCTGGCGCTGCTCGCCGGCGCCCTCGCCGTGCGCGGGATCCCATCGCGCGTTGCGCCCGCTCCGGAGGACCGTCCCGAGATCGACCTGCCGATTCGACAGCCCATGCAGCTCCTGGGCCCGGGAGCGCGGCTGCGGATCGGGGATCTCACGCCGCTGATCGGCGAGGCCCGCGTCGCGGATTGGAAGAAGGCACACCGGCTGCCCTTCGAGGTGCGCGACTGCCCGAAGCTCCTGGAGTGGATCGCCGGTCCTGACGGCCAGCGGCTCGAGGCGCTGTCGGGGGAGCTGCGGCGGGGCACGCGCGACGAGGCGCTCGCCGCGCTGGCGCTGCTCTTCCAGGTGGCCCGCGCGACGCGCTGGGACCCGGGTTTCCTCGGGCATGGCGAGCATGCGGAACGCCTGGGCGGACTCCTGCAAGATTGGCTGCGGGCCTGGGCGGAACGCTCGGCCAGCGATCCCCTGCTGCACGAGCCGGCGCAGGCGGCGGCCCTGCTCTACGGCCGGGTGATGCGCGCCGCCTACCAGGCGCCGATGCTGCGCCGGGCCCAGGCCCCCTACGAGCGCGCGCGGGGCTTCCTCGACGGTCTGCTCGGCGGGCGCGCCGGACCCAGGACGGCCTTCGGCGAGAGCTTCGCCACCCGCCGCCCGCGCGCTTGGACGACCTTCCTCGAGCGCGGCGACTTCCTGCTGGGCTTCGAGGAGGAAGCGAAGCTGGCGCTGCCGGACCTCGACGGGGAGTGCGGCGGGTGAGCGCACGGCGCGAGGCCTCGTCGGACCTCCAGGTGCTCTTCGCCTGCTTGGCGATCGGAGCGGGCGGGCTGCTGCTCGGCCTGCAGGTCGACGGGAACGGCTCGCTGGTGGGGACGGGGTACACCGCGCTCGGGATCGGGGTGGTGGTCGCGCTCTTCGCGAGCGCGCTGCAGGCCGCGCGCGGCGCCGCACTCCCGCGCGACCCGCCGGGGATCCTGTCGGCGGTGTGCGGCTTCTGCGGCATCTCGTTCGTCGTCGCCGGCGTGCTGGCGCCGGGCGGCGGGTGGATGTTCTTCGAGGTGCTGCTCCTGCTCGTGCTCTTGGCGCGCTCGAAGAGCGCCGGGCCGGGACCGCAGCTCGGAAAGGGGACCAGCGTCGCGCTGGCCTTGATGCTTGTCTTCCGCCTGTGGATCACCTACCAGGGGAGCGAGCGCCGCTGGCAGGTGGCCGAGGTGGACGTGCCGATCGTGTCGTGGATCCCGCTGCCGTTCCTCGATCCGATCCGCAGCGTCTCGCTCGGCGAGTTCACGCCGCGGGAGATGGGCTTCCCGCCGAGCGGCTTGGACTTCCCGCTGTCGATGACGCTGTGGTCGGCCGGCTTCGCGTTGGCGGTCTCGGGCCTCTTGTGGCGTGCGAGCGCCGGGCTCGAGCGCGAGAACGACCGCATCCACGCCATCATCCACGAGCTCCCGCCTCCGCTGGCGCTCTTGGTCGAGAAGATCCTGCCGGAGGAAGACTGGCGGGCACTCGGGTTGCACGGTCTGCCCGAGCGGCTCCTGCGCAAGCGCATCCAGGCGCTGGTCGAGGAGCGCATCGCACAGCGGCGAGACATCGACCAAGCCCTGCGCTCGGCCGAGCTCCTCGCGCGCACGAGCCCCGGCGGCTTCGCCGGCGAGATCCACTCGGCGCTGATCGGACGGGAGCGACCGGCACCGCGCGTAGCGGAGCGATGAGGCCCGGAACGTGGATCGCGCTCGGCGCGCTTTCGGCCGCCCTCGCCGTCGCCTTCGGCGCGTTCGGCGCGCACGCCCTGCGCATGCGCCTGGACGCCGCGCAGCTCGACATCTGGAAGACCGCGGTGCTCTACCACGCGCTGCACGCCCTGGCGCTGGTCCTCTTCGGTCTCTTCCGCGGCCGCTTCGCGGCGACGGAGCTGGCCGGGTGGGCCTTCCTGGCCGGCACGGTGCTGTTCAGCGGCTCGCTGTACCTGCTCGCGGTGACCGGCCAGCGCTGGTTCGGCGCGGTGACGCCGCTGGGCGGCATCGCGTTCCTCCTGGGCTGGCTGATCCTCGCCTGGCAGGCCTGGCGCGGCCGGGGTTGAGCGGCGAGCGACGCCCGGCGCGGCGCGCGTGGATCGGCCTCCGTCAGCTGCTTGCCGGACCGACCGAGCAGGTGCACGGGAGTGCCTGTCGGTCCGAGGCGGAGGCTCGTTAGGATGGCGAGCGAGATGCAGAAGCTGATCTCGGAGCTGCGCGACGTGCTCGAGCGCCAGAGCATCCGCCTCGGCCACTTCGTCCTGGCCTCGGGCGCCACGAGCAACTACTACTGCAACACCAAGGCGACGACCTTGTCGCCGCGCGGGGCGCGGTTGACGGGCGAGATCCTGTTCGAGCTGCTCGCGGGTCGCGGCGTCGAGGCCGTCGGAGGCCTTGCGCTGGGCGCGACGTTCATCGCGACCGCCGTCGCACTGGTGAGCGACCAGCGCGGCCAGCCGATCTACGGCTTCACGGTGCGCTCTCAGCAGAAGACGCACGGCCTCGAGACCTCGATCGAGGAATCTTGGCACCCTGACGGCAAGCCCCTGCTCTCGCCCGGCCGCCGCGTCGCGGTGGTCGAGGACGTGGTCACCCAGGGCGGCTCGGTGCTTCAGGCGATCGACGCGGTCCAGGAGCGCGGCTGCGAGATCGCGCTTGTCGTCGCCCTGGTCGACCGCCACGCCGGTGGCGCGGAGAAGATCCGCGCCCGCGGCCTGGAGTACATCCACCTGTTCCGGACCGACGACCAGGGCAACCTGCTCGCCGCCGAGCCGACGCCGTCCCGGTCGCGCGAATAGCAGGCCGCGCGGGCGGCGAGGGGAAACGACGCCTCGAGGCGCGATCGCGCGCGGCCATTCCCCCGACGGGATCCGTCAGAGGTGCTGCGGGTGCTCGACCGTGCGTTCGTTGCGCACGTCGCCGGTGTTGAGCGTCGAGGCGGGCTCGAAGAGCAGGACGTGGGCCGTGGGCTCGGCGAGGGGCAGGTGCTCGACGCCGCGCGGGACGATGAAGAATTCGCCCGGGCCGAGGGCGACGTCTCGGTCGCGCAGGCGGATCGTCAGCTTGCCCTCGACCACGAGAAACAGCTCGTCCTCGCCGGCGTGGCTGTGCCAGACGAACTCGCCCTCGAGCTTGGCGAGCTTCACGTGGAAGCCGTTCACCTCGCCGGCGATGCGCGGGCTCCAGGTCTCGTCGAAGGAGCGGAAGGCGGCGGCGAGGTTGATCTTGTCCATCGTGGGCGGAACGATCGTAGCACGGGGTAGCGGTGCTAGATCAGGCACGTGCTGCACGTCGGCTGCTGCGATTGGGCCAAGGGGTAGTGGTAGACTGGACCTCGCATGATCGAGCCGAAGGACCTCCCGATGGACGGCCTTTCGGCCTTCTGCAAGCGGTGGAAGGTCAAGGAGCTTGCCCTCTTCGGCTCCGCGCTTCGCGACGACTTCGGACCGGAGAGTGACATCGACTTCCTGGTCACGTTCCAGTCCCAGGCCAGATGGTCCCTGTTCGACCACGTTCAGATGGAGGAAGAGCTCGAGGCCTTGCTGGGCCGGAGCGTAGACCTCGTCACCCGCCCGGCGATCGAGCGTAGCCAGAACTACATTCACAAGGCAGAGATCCTGTCCTCGGCCAAGATTCTCTATGCCGCGTGAACGCGCCGATCGGGATTCGGGCTCGTTGCTGGACGTGTGGGTCGCCGCTCGCCGTGTGACGGAGTTCGTCAAGGGAATGGACCCATCGGCATTCTTGGCCGATTCGAGGACCCAGTCCGCGGTCATCCATCAGCTGTTGCTCATCGGCGAACCTGCGAAACGGATCTCAGATGATTACCGGCTGGCTCACACGGCGGTCCCTTGGGCGAGGATGACTGGCATGCGCGGTCGCCTGATCCACGGATACGACGACGTCGATCTGGGTGAGGTCTGGGATACGGCAACCAGGGACGTGCCCCGGCTCTTGGTGCAGATCGAGCCTTTGCTGCCGCCGGAGCCGTAGTTTCCTCCTATCGATCGAGGGCGACCCGCAGAGAATCCTGGCCGATTCGGGTGGTTGCCTGCCACACCCGCGCCGGCTGCTCGGCTCACTCCATCGCCAGCTCGACCATCGCCTGGGCGATCCGGTCGCACTGCTCCTCGCTCGTGCAGGCCGGCGGCATCGCGTAGAGGACGTTGCCCAGCGGGCGCAGGAGCACGCCGCGCTGGAGCGCTTCGCGGCGCAGGTGTAGCACGTCGCCCGTCAGGTAGCCGGGGCCGCCCTCGCGGGGAACGAGATCCAGCGCGACGATGCCGCCTTTGCGGCGCAGGTTGTTCGCGCGCGAGTCGTCGATCCCGGCCTGGCGCAGGTGGGTTTCGATGCGCGCGCCGATCAGGTCGAAGCGCTCGGCGACGTCGTTCTCCAAGCAGAGATCGAGCGAAGCGAGGGCGACGGCGCAGCCAATCGGGTTCGCGGTGAAGCTGTGGCCGTGGAAGAACGTGCGGCGGCGGTCGATCGAGACGAAGTCGGAGAAAAGCGATTCGGTGACCAGCGTCGCCGCCAGCGGCAGCACTCCGCCGGTCAGGCCCTTGGCCACACAGAGCACGTCGGGCGAGATCCCGGCTCGCTGGCAGGCGAAGAGCGCGCCGGTGCGGCCGAAGGCGGTCATGACCTCGTCGGCGATCATCGGCACGCCGGCGCGGTCGCAGGCTCGGCGCACGTCGCGCACGAACGACTCGGGCTGCATGCGCATCCCGCCGGCGCCTTGCACCAGGGGCTCGAGGATCACGCCGGCGGCGCGCGGGCCGAGCTCGTCGAGCGCGGCATCGACCGCGTCGGTGCGCGGGGCGGCTTGGCGGACCTCGAAGAGCAGCGGGGCGAAGGGCTCGAAGAACGGCGCGCGCTCGCCGACCGCCATCGCGCCGAAGGTGTCGCCGTGGTAGCCGCCCTCCAGGGCGACGAAGACCCTGCGCTCGGGCTCGGCGCGGTGAACCCAGTCCTGGAGGACGATCTTCAGCGCGACCTCGACCGCGGTCGAGCCGTCGTCGGAGAAGAAGACCCGCGCCAGGCCGCGCGGGGCGCAGTCGAGCAGGTGCTCGGCGAGCTGCACCGCCGGCTCGTGGGTGCAGCCCGCGAAGAGGACGTGGTCGAGCGTCTGCGCTTGGCGGTGAAGCGCCTCGACCAGCCGCGGGTGCGCGTGGCCGTGCAGGCACGTCCACCACGACGAGATCGCGTCGATCACCTCGCGGCCGTCCTCGAGCGTGAGCAGAGCGCCGTGCGCCGCCGCGACCGGCAGCGGCTCGGGCTCGAGCCCATGCTGGGTGTAGGGGTGCCAGAGCACGCGGGCGTCGCGCGCCGACAGGTCCCGTCGCTCCGCCGAGTTCATGCTCGCGCCGCCCGTGCGCTCACGGCGCGAAGGGAGTGTACGCCGGGGGCTGGAAGAGCGGCACGCAGGTGCTCACGTCGAGCTGGGCGGCGATCTCGACGTCGCCGGGCCATCCTCGATCGCACAGCTCGCGGCCCGAGGCGCAGGCCCGCAGCGCGTCCGGCAGGTGATCACGGGCTTGGCGGAAGGCCGCGACGGCCGCCTCGGCCTCGGGCGAGGCCGTGCCCTCCAGCCCTGCGAGGACCGCGCCCGCGCCGATCCAGTCCTCGAAGCAGGGTCGCAGGCTGCCGTCGGCGAAGCGCTCGCCCGCGGGAACCACCGCGATGCGTCTTCCCAGGTTTCGCGCCGCCGCGGCGACCGCGCTCGCGTTCCGCAGGCAAGCGTTCAGGATCGTTCGCGCGCCGCAGTCGAGCGTCAGGCCGGCCCCGTTCGGCGACGGGAGCACGACCCGGATGCCGGCGGGCGCGTCGAAGAACGATTGCGGCGAGAGCGAGAATCGTCCCTTGCCTCGCGAGCGCGCCAGCTCGGCGCCGACCCAGCGCGCATGGTCGTACGAGGAACGGTCCTTCCAGCGATAGGGCAGGATTTCCACGCCGCGTGCGAGCGCGACGTCCACGCAGGTCGAGAAGGAGAGCACGTCGACGACCACGACGACGTCGCAGTCGGCCGCCAGGGCTCGAGCGCCCTGCAGACCCCATTCGCAGCGCAGATCCGCGGTCATCGCATGGCGAAGAGCGAGCTCAGATCGGCGCGTTCGAGCCAATCGTCGAGCGCGGCGGGCTCGAGCGGCCGCAGCGGCGCCACCTCGAAGATCCGCGGGATCCCGCCCAGCCGGCGCAGCGTCTCGCGGTTCGACGGGTGCGGCGCGCCGACCAAGAACAGGGCGCGCGGCTCGAGGTGTCTCGCGCGAAGTGCTTCGAGCGAGAGCAGCGTGTGGTTCAGCGTACCCAGGCCCGAGCGGGCGACGAGCACGAGCGGCGGGCGATGGCGCGCGAGCCAGTCGAGCTGGGTCAGCTCGTCGGTGAGCGGGACCAGCAGTCCCCCGGCGAGCTCGACCACCAGCGTGCCGCTCTCGAGCGCGCGCAGGTGCTCCTCGAGGGCGGCGTCCAGCCGCGCGACGTCGATCGCGGCATTCTCTGCTGCGGCGGCCTCGTGCGGTGAAGCCGCGAGCGCGAAGGCGTAGGTCGGCTGCGGCCAGCCACGCGCATCGACGCCGGCGAGCCGGGCCGCCTCGCGCGTGTCGCTCTCTCGGCCGGTTTGCACCGGCTTCCAGTAGGCCGCAGCACCTCGCCTCGCCGCAGCGCGAGCGAGGAGCGCGGCGACCACGGTCTTCCCGGTCCCGGTGTCGGTTCCGGCGACGAACAAGGGTTGTGCTCTGCGCGCGTGCCGAGCATGCGGCGGCCGCGGTCGAAGCTCGCCGCGCAGGGCGGAGGCGAGCCGCTCCAGCTCCTCGTCCGTGTTGAACGCGTGGCAGACGATCCGCAGCCGCGAGGAGCCGTCGGCGACCGAGGGCGGGCGCACGGCGCGCACGTGGAAGCCTTGACCGGTGAGACGCGCCGCGCACTCGAGCGCGCGCGCGGCGTCGCCCAGGACGAACGGCACGATCGCGCCCGCGGGTTCGGGCAGCTCGAGCGAGCGCGCCAAGCGGCGGGCGAGGGAGCGCGCGCGCTCGCGGGCCCCTTCAGCGGCGGCGCAGGCCTCGATCGCAGCCGCGAGCGCGCCGGAGACGGCCGGCGGGACGGCGGTGGTGAAGAGGAACGTGCGCGCACGGTTCACCAAGTGCTCGCGCAGGCCAGCGCTGCCGGCGGCGAAGGCGCCGGCGACGCCCAAGGCCTTGCCCCCCGTCACGACGCGTGCGGCGAGCACGTCCTGCGGCACTTCGGGCCCAAGGACCGCCCACGCTCCGGCGCCGGCGGGGCCGACCAAGCCGCAAGCGTGTGCCTCGTCGAGCACGAGCCAAGCGCCGTGGCGCGCGCAGAGCCCGGCGAGCGCTTCGATCGGCGCTCGATCGCCGTCCATGCTGAACACGGTCTCGGTGGCGACCAGCACGCGCCGCGCTCCCGCGGCCGTCGCCAGGATCCGCCCGACCTCGGCCGTGTCGCCGTGGCCGTAGACCGCGACGCGCGCCCTCGAGAGCCGCGCCGCGTCGATCAGCGAGGCGTGGTTGCGCTCGTCGGAGAGCACCAGGTCGCCGGGGCCTGCCAGCGCCGTGATCACGCCCAGGTTCGCCTGGTAACCGCTCGGAAAGAGCAGCGCCGTCTCGGCCCCGAGCCAGCGCGCGGCGGCCCGCTCGGCCTCGCCGTCCGCCGGACACCCGCCGCCGAGCAGCCGGGCCGCGCGCCCGCCGGCGCCGAAGTGCTCCAGCGCGCTGCGCGCCGCCGCGAGCACCCGCGGGTCGCGCGCGAGGCCGAGGTAGTCGTTGCTGGCGAAGTCCGCGGCTCCGGCGGGCGCAGGTGCCAGCTCGCGGCGCAGCCCCAGCGCCTCCCAGCGCGCCATCTCGGCGGCGAGGGCCGCGTCCAGGCTCGCGCGCTCGGCCACGGGCTCAGCGCACGCCGCGCCCGGCCTCCAGGCCGAGCTTGGCGAGGAGCGCCGCGTCGCTCTGCGGTGCCGGATTGGGCGTCGTCAAGAGCTCTTCGCCGACGAAGATCGAGTTCGCGCCGGCGAGGAAGCACAAGGCCTGCGAGGCCTCGCTCATCTCGGTTCGCCCGGCGCTGAGGCGGACCACGGCGCGCGGCATCAGGATGCGCGCGGCGGCCACCGCGCGCACCAGCTCGGTCCAGTCGAGCGGCTCGGCGTGCTCGAGCGGCGTTCCGGGAATCGGCACGAGCGCGTTGATCGGCACGCTCTCCGGCTGCGGGTCGAGCGCCGCGAGCTGGGCCAGGAGCTCCGCGCGCGCGGCGCGCGTCTCGCCCATCCCCAGGATCCCGCCGCAGCACACGCGCAGGCCCGCGGAGCGCACCGCCTCGAGCGTGGCCAGGCGATCGTCGTAGGTGCGCGTGTGCGCGATCTCGCCGTAGTGGCTGCGGCCCGTGTCGAGGTTGTGGTTGTAGTAGTCGAGGCCGGCGTCGCGCAGGCGCTCGGCTTGGCGTGGCTCGAGCATCCCGAGCGTCGCGCAGGTCTCGAGGCCGAGCGCCTTGACCTCGCGCACCATCTCGAGCACGCGCTCGAACTCCGCGCCGTCCTTCACCTCGCGCCAAGCGGCGCCCATGCAGAAGCGGTCGGCGCCGCCGGCCTTGGCGGCGCGCGCGGCCTCGACCACGCTTTCGAGCGGGAGCAGCGGCTCGCGGGCGAGCCCGGTCGCGTGGTGGGCGCTCTGCGAGCAGTAGCCGCAGTCCTCCGGGCAGCCGCCGGTCTTGATGGAGAGCAGCTGCGAGCACTGCACGCGGCGAGGGTCGTGGTGCTCGCGATGCACCTGCGCCGCCTCGAAGACCAGCTCGAGCAGCGGGCGGTCCAGGAGGGCCTCGACCTCGCGGAGCGGCAGGGCGGCGGCGGACGTCACGGCGCGGATTGTAGCGGGAGCGGGACTCGGCCTCGATTCACGGGGTCCGAAGCGGAGCTCGACCGCTCGCGAACACGTCTTCGCCCTGCGGAGGAACGAGCGGATCGTCGAGCCGAGCGCTGACGTGGACCTCGGTCAGACCCTCGTCGGCGAGCCAGCCTTCGAGCTCCGCCGGGCTCCAGACGCGCATGCGCGTCGCGCGGTGGAGCAGCGCCTCCGTGCGCTCGGGGCCGCTCTCGGCGTCGCCCGCCGCGACGAGCATGTGCAGGTCGCAGACGGGCGTTCCGTCGTCGAGCCGCGCGACCGCGAAGTCCACGAAGCGGATGAACCACAGCGGCCGTTCTTCTTGGACTCGGCGCAGGAGCGGGAGGTACGGGTTGCCGCTCGCTTGGCGGACGGCGAAGGCCTTCAGGCCGAGCAACACCAGGCCCCCGGGCCGCAGCAGGTGCACGAAGGCCTCGAGCGTGCGACGCGCGTCGACTTCGCCCGCGAGCTGCGGCCAGACGTTGCCCATCGCGATCACGGCTTCGAAGGGACCGGCGGCCGGCAGCGACGGCGGCGGCTCGGCGCCCATGCGCCAGAGGTGGAAGCGCTCGGGCGAGCCGATCAGCGCGCGGGCCTCCTCGAGCATGTCCTCGGAGGCGTCGGCGCCGTGGGCATCGAAGCCGCGCTCGAGGAGCGCCTGGACGTGCCGGCCGGTGCCGCAGCCGGCGTCGAGCACGCGCCGGGCGCCGGCGGCGCGCAGGTGCTTCTCGATCCCGGGCATCTCGCGCGCCAATCGTCCGGGCCAGTCGATGAAGACGTCGTAGAGGCGCGACATCGGCCCGCGGATGCCGGCGGGTGTGGCTTCGGGATCGGGCATGCCGGCAAAGGGTAGCGCGGACGGGTCTTCGCGTGCCGGACCGCCGCCGTCTACGCTGGTGCGCGATGGGCGAGCGGCGGCTGACGAGCTACTGGGACTATATCCGCCTCGAGGAGCTGCTCTCGCTCCAAGGCGGGCTCGAGCGCGACGAGGAGCGGATCGGCAACGACGAGGTGATGTTCGTCACCTTGCACCAGGTCTTCGAGCTGTGGTTCAAGCTGATCCTGCGCGAGATGCGCTCGGCGCGCGACCTGTTCACGGCGGAGCCGGTTGCCGAGCAGGAGCTCTCGGGCGCGGTGCGCAGCCTGAAGCGCATCTCGGCGATCTGGCGCGTGGCGGCGAAGCACTTCGAGGTGATGGAGACGCTCACCACGCGCGAGTACCTCGCCTTCCGCGACAAGCTGATGGGCGCGAGCGGGTTCCAGAGCGCGCAGATGCGCCAGATCGAGATCCTGTTCGGCCTCGAGGACCGCGAGCGGATCCCGCTGGGCTTCGAGGGCAGCTACCTCGAGGCCCTGCGCTCGGCTGGCGGCGGCGAGTCGCCGGCGCTGCGCCGCGTGCGCGCGCAGCTCGAGGACCACCCGCGGCTCAAGGAGGCGATCCACGCTTGGCTCTACCGCACGCCGATCGACGGCCGCGGGCCGGGCGATCCCGGCGCGCGCGAGCACCTGGACGGCTTCGTCGAGCGCTTCCTCGCCGCCCACGCGCGCGTGGCCGACGGCTCCTGCGCGCAGGCGATGCGGATGTCGGTGAGCGAGGCGGACCGCGCCCGCATCCGCGAGCGCTACGAGGCCGAGAAGGCGTCGGTGCAGGGTTTCTTCACGCCCTCGGCCGAGGAAGGCGGCGAGCGAGCGCGCCGCATCCGGGCCGCGATGGTCTTCATCGAGACCTACCGCGAGCTGCCGTTGCTCGCCTGGCCGCGGGAGGTGCTCGACGCGTTGATCGAGATGGAGCAGCTCTTCATCGTCTTCCGCCAGCGCCACGCGCGGATGGTCGAGCGCGTGATCGGCCGCCGCACGGGCACCGGCGGCTCGGCGGGCGTCGAGTACCTCGACCAGACCGCCCTCGCCTACCGCGTGTTCCGCGACCTGTGGGCGGTGCGCACGCTGCAGATCCCGCGCTCGGCCGCGCCGGAGCTCGAGAACGCCGCCTTCTACGGCTTCAGGAGCGAACGGTAGGCCCGGGTCGGCGGTCGTCGGTCGCGATCGGTCTCAGCCCTCCTCGCCGGCGGCCGGCATCACGCTGATCCTGCCGTCGCGCTCGAGCACCGCGTAGGCGATCTGCTCGAGGCGGGTCAGGCCGCGCTGCTCGCGGGCGCCCTGGCCCGGGCCCGCCACCCGGCAGGCCGAGCTAGCGCCGGCTTGCGGACGGTGAGCGGGCCGAGGATCCGCTCGGCGGCGCGGGTCGCTGGAGCGTCTGCAGCGCGCGCTGCGCCTCGCCGGCGACCGTCGGGTCCGGATCCCCGCTCCGCTCGCGAAGCACCGCTATGGAGCGCCTCGATCCGAGCTGTCCCAGGATGGCGCAGGCCATCCTGCGCACCGCCGGATCGGGATTGTCCAGAACTTCGGCCACCTCGCCGGCGAGCAGCTCGCGGTGCAGCCGGTGCTGGCCGATCGCCTGCAGCGCGCGAAAGACCTCGCCGGGGGAGCCGCGGAGCGCGGTCGCGCAGGCTGGGAACTCGGAGCGGAGCCAGAGCTCCTCCGTAGCGTGCCAGGCCCTCCAGCGCTCGCGTCGAGGAGGAAGGGCGAGGCCGGTGATCCTGCACAGCGACCAGTGGGCCGATTGGGCGAGCTCGGCGTCTTGGCCCTCGAGCAGATCGACCAGGAGCGGCACGGCGGTCGAATCCTCGAGCTGACCCGCAGCGAGGACGGCGCTGCGCTTCGCCATCGCGTGGCTCCCCTGGAGCTGGGCGTGCAGCGCGAAGCGCACGCGCTCGTCGAGCTCGACGAGCTCGCCGCGGGCCGAAGCCGCGGC
>DATKBQ010000137.1:0-5078 GCA_035546375.1 Planctomycetota bacterium
TAGCTCGTACGACGTGGTCGTGATCGGCAGCGGCCTGGCCGGCCTGACGGCGGCCAACGTGCTCGGCCGGATCGGCTACAAGGTCGCGCTGCTCGAGCAGCACTACAACTTCGGCGGCATGGCCACCTGGTTCAAGCGCCGTGGCGGCCACGTGTTCGACATCTCGCTGCACGGCTTCCCGATCGGCATGGTCAAGACCTGCCGCCGCCACTGGGGCGACGAGATCGCCTCGGCCATCGTGCAGCTCCCTTCGATCCGCTTCTCGAACCCCCAGTTCGCCCTCGAGACCGACTTCACCCGCGCCGACTTCACCGCCAAGCTGGTGGAGGTGTTCGGCCTGGAGCGCGCGCTCGTCGAGCGCTTCTTCGAGCGCGTGCGCTCGATGAACTTCTACGACGAGGCCGGCGCCACGGTGGCCGACCTCTTCGAGGAGTTCTTCCCCGGCCGCAACGACGTGCACCGCCTGCTGCTCGAGCCGATCGCCTACGCCAACGGCTCGACCCTGGACGACCCCGCGATCACCTACGGGATCGTCTTCTCCAACTTCATGAGCAAGGGCGTGTACACCTTCTCCGGAGGCACCGACCGCCTGATCCGGGCGATGAAGGCCGAGCTGGAGCGCAATCGCGTCGATCTCTTCAACGGCGTGCAGGTGGACCGCATCCTGGTCGAGGACGGCCGCGCGGCCGGCGTCGAGGCTGGCGGCCGCCGGATCGAGGCGCGGGTCGTGATCTCCAACGCGAACCTCAAGCAGACGGTGCTCGGGATGCTCGGACCCGAGCACGTCTCGCCCGATTTCGCCGAGGGAGTGCGCGCGGTGCGGCTCAACAACTCGAGCTGCCAGGTCTACCTGGGCGTACGCGCCGGCGAGTCGCTCTCCTTCGCCGGCGACCTCGTCTTCTCGTCCACGCGGCCGACCTTCGACTCCCCCGCCCTGTGCGACCTGCACGGGGAGAGCCGCACCTTCTCCTTCTACTATCCCAAGACGCGCCCGGGGTCCGAGCGCTACACGGTGGTCAGCTCGACCAACGCGAACTACTCCGACTGGGCGCACTTGGGCGAGGCGGCGTACGCGCGCGAGAAGGAGCTCTTGATCGAGGAGACGCTCGCCGACCTCCAGCGCTACGTGCCCGGCGTGCGCTCCAAGCTGGACCACGTCGAGGCCTCCACGCCGCGCACCTTCCAGTTCTACACGCAGCACTGGCACGGCGCGTCCTTCGGCACCAAGTTCGAGGGCCTGCACTACAGCCTGGAGCTCGCGCGCGAGGTGCCCGGGCTATACCACGCCGGATCGGTCGGGATCATCATGTCGGGCTGGCTCGGTGCGGCGAACTACGGCGTGATCACCGCCAGCAAGGTCGACGCCTGGCTCGCCAGCCTGGTCGAGGAGGCGCGCGCGTGAGCGGAGCCTTCGCCGGCCAGACGGTGGTCGTCACCGGCGGCACGCGCGGCCTGGGCCGCGCGGTGTCGGCGGGCTTCCTCGAGGAGGGGGCGCGCGTGTGGGCCACCTACCGCGAGGACGAGCGCTCGGCGCAGGGCTTCGCCGCGGAGTGCGAGCGCTTCCCGGGCGCCCTCGAGCTCGCGCGCTTCGACGTGCGCGATTACTCCGCCGTCGAGGCCTTCTGGGCGCGCCTCGAGGACGCGGAGCCCGGCGGCGCGCAGGTCCTCGTGCACGGCTCCGGGATCCGCCGCGACGCGGCGCTCGCGCTGCTGTCCAGCGAGGACTGGAGCGCGGTGATCGACACCAACCTCACCGGCACCTTTCACATGTGCCGTTTCGCGGTGCGCCACATGCTGGCGCGGCGCTACGGGCGGATCGTCCTGATCAGCTCGCCCGCGGCGCACCACGGCTTCGAGGGCCAGGCCGCGTACTCCGCGTCGAAGGCGGGCCAGATCGGCCTCATGCGCTCGCTGGCGCGCGAGGTGGCGCGCAAGGAGATCACCGTCAACTGCGTCTCGCCCGGGTTCGTCGACACCGAGCTGCTCGCCGACCTCACCGAGGAGCAACGCAAGCGCCATCTGGCCTCGGTCCCCTTGCGGCGCTTCGGCCGCCCGGCCGAGATCGCCTACGCCGTGCGCGCCCTCGCCGCGCGCGAGGCCTCTTACATCACCGGCGCGAACCTCGAGGTCGCAGGAGGCCTGTGATGGACTCCGTGCTCGAGGCGATCCCGCACCGGGCGCCGTTCCTGTTCGTGGACCGCGTGCTGGAGCGATCCGTGGGCACGATCGTCACCGAATGGGACGTCCGGCCCGACGCGCCGTTCTTCCGCGGCCACTACCCCGGGAACCCGATCGTTCCCGGCGTCCTGATCTGCGAGAGCGCCTTCCAGGCGGGCGCGATCCTTTGCGCGCCCGAGGCGCCGTCCGGCGCCGAGACGACTCCGGTCCTGGCGCGGATCGAGCGCGCGCGCTTCACGCGCCCGGTCGGCCCCGGCGAGACGCTGCGCTTCGAGGTCGAGCTCGTGGACCGCGCCGGGCCCGCGCGGCGGTTTTCCGCGCGCGCCAGCTCTGCCGGTAAGGATGTCTTGCGCGTGGAGTTCACCGTCGCACTCCTCACGGCCGGTGGCGCACAGGGCCCAGGGCTCGGCGGCGGAGCCTAGATGGACTTCCTGGGCCTCGCCGGCCGCACGGTGGTCGTCACCGGGGTCGCGAACAAGAAGAGCGTCGCCTGGCACGTGCACCGCCAGCTCCTGGAAGCCGGAGCCAAGCTCGTGCACGTCGTGCGCTCGGCCGAGCGGCGTGACAAGCTCCGCGCCCTGCTCGAGCCCGCGCCGGTCCTCACCTGCGACGTCGAGCGGCCGGAGGAGATCGAGCGCCTGGCCGAGGAGCTGCGCCGCGACCACCCGAAGATCGACGGCCTGGTGCACTCGATCGCCTTCGCGCGCTTCGAGCCCGGCGCGCCGCGGCCGTTCCACCAGACGCCGCGCGAGGACTTCCTGCAGGCGCTCGATGTCTCCTGCTACTCGCTGATCGCGCTGGCGCGCGCGCTCGAGCCGCTGCTCGCGCCGCGCGCGTCGGTGGTCACGATCTCGATCTCCTCCACCGCGCTCGCGGC
Source organism: Planctomycetota bacterium (assembly GCA_035546375.1). Taxonomy (GTDB): domain Bacteria; phylum Planctomycetota; class UBA1135; order UBA1135; genus DATKBQ01. The sequence continues at coordinate 3,056 of DATKBQ010000137.1, forward strand.
CGAGAGCTACGGCTACATGGCGCCGATCAAGGCGGCGCTCGACTCGACGGTCGTCTTCCTGGCCAAGAGCTTCAGCGCGCGCGAGGTGCGCTTCAACGCCGTGCGCGCGGGCCCGCTCAAGACCTCCGCCTCGGCCGGCATCCCGGGCTATCTCGACGACTACCTCTTCGCGGAGGCGGCGACGCTGCGCCACAGAGCCCTGGCGACCGAGGAGGTCGCGAGCGCCGTCCTGTTCCTCCTGAGCCAGCGCTCCTCGGGAATCAACGCCCAGGGCCTCGTGGTCGACGCGGGCATGGGCGTCAACTTCTTCGACCGCGCGATCGTGCGCCGCGCGGCCGGAGCGGAGCCGGCGCCGTGAGCCAGCCTCCGATCGCCGTGCTGCTGCCGGTCGACACGCGAGCGGGCGCGGGCGGGCGTGAGCGGGTCGCGGCCCAGCGCGAGCACGCGAGCTTCGCGCTCTCGGTCGCCGCGCGCCGATGCGGCGCGAAGCTCGGCCCCTTGCGCCACGATTCGCTCGGCGCGCCGCTCCCCTCGAACGGCTGGCATCGCTCGCTGAGCCACGCGCGCGGCCTCGCGGCGGCGGCGCTGCACGGCGCCCCGCTCGGAATCGACGTCGAGCGACCGCGGGCCCTGCGCGCGGACCGCGTGGATGCCGTGCTGTCGCGCCGCGAGCTGGAGGTGCTCGGACCCCTCGACGAGCTGAGCTTCGCCCGCGCCTGGACCGCGAAGGAGGCCGTGCTCAAGAAGGCAGCCGTCGGCCTGCTCGAGCTCGCCTCGTGCGTCCTCGTGGGACGCGAGGGACAGGGTCTCCTGCTCCTGGAGCATCGCGGGCGCGTGCACGAGGTCTGGCAGCGCGTCGTCCACGGCCACCTGGTCGCGCTCACCTTCGACGGCGGCCCGCCGGCGGCGCCGCCGCAATGGCTCCTGCTCGATCCGCCGGGCAGTCGGGCAGTGGAGCGGGCGCATCCCGCGAAAGCGGACGCCTCGCGCGGAGCCCGTGACGCCGCCGAGATCGACCCTTCGACCATCCACCTTGATCCGCATCCGCCCGGGCCCGCAGGAACGGCGCGCGCAGGCTCCGCGCCCGCCTCGATCACGATCGCCGATGCCGAGCGATGGCCCGGGAGCCTCGCACGTCGGGCGCAGGCCGGCCAGCTATGAGCCCTTCTGCGAGCCTGACCGAGCGCGCGGTCGACCGCGCCGCGCTCGTCGTCCCCTTCGCGCGCGAGTACCCGTTCACCTCGCGCGTGCTCGAGCGCGACGGGCTGGCTTACCACTACCTCGACGAGGGCCCGCGCGACGCGCCGCCCTTGCTCCTGGTCCACGGCAACCCGACTTGGTCGTTCCTGTGGCGCCACGCGATCAAGGCCTTCCGCGGCGAGATGCGCTGCGTGGCGCCCGACCACATCGGCTGCGGGCTCTCCGACAAGCCGCGCGACTACCCCTACAGACTGGCGACGCACATCGACAACCTCGAGCGACTGGCGCTCGAGCTGGACCTCGAGCGGATCACGCTCGCCGTCCACGACTGGGGCGGCCCGATCGGGCTGGGCTTCGCCGCGCGCCACGCCGAGCGCATCGCCCGCTTGGTCGTCCTGAACACCGCCGCCTTTCCTCTCGGCGGCTGGGGCGGCCGCGTGCCCTTGCGCCTGCGCGCGTGCCGGGCGCCGCTCCTCGGCGATCTCGCCGTGCAGCGCCTCAACGCCTTCGCGCGCTTGGCGCCATGGCTCGCCCTCGAGGACCGCTCCGTGCTCTCGCCCGAGGCTCGCCGCGGCTTCCTGGCGCCCTACTCCGAGCGAGGTGCGCGCACCGCGGCGTTGCGCTTCGTGCAGGACATCCCGCTGTCGAGCGGACATCCCTCCTACGACACACTGCGCGAGGTCGAGCGCGGCCTGGAGCACTTCCGCCGCACCCCTCTGTGCCTGATCTGGGGCGAGCGCGACTGGTGCTTCACGCCGGCCTTCCGCCGCGAGTGGCAGCGGCGCTTCCCCGAGGCCAGCGTGCACCGCGCCGAGCGCGCCGG
>DATKBQ010000138.1:0-4295 GCA_035546375.1 Planctomycetota bacterium
CGTGGCGCAGATGTCGCCCGCCGCGAAGATGCGCTTGTTGGTCGTCCGCAGCCGGTCATCTACCCTGACGCCCGTCTTGGGATCGAAGGCGACGCCGACCGTCTCGAGCCCGAGCCCTTCGACGTTCGGCGCGCGCCCCACCGCGACGAGGATCTCGTCCACCTCCAGGCGCCGGCTCTCGCCGCCCGCGTCCAGCCGGATGCGCTTCGTCCCGTCGCCGCGCTCGACCTCTCGGATCGTGGCGGCGGTGACGAGCCGGACCCCGTCGGCGGCGAGCGTGCGCTCGACGACGGCAGCCGCCTCGCGGTCCTCGCGGATCAGGATCTGGGCCGCCGTCTCGAGCAGGGTCACCTCGGCGCCGAAGCGCGCGAAGGCCTGGGCCAGCTCGCAGCCGATCGGGCCGCCGCCGAGCACCGCCAGCCGCCGCGGCAGCTTGGTGAGCGAGAACACGGTCTCGTTCGTCAGGTACCCCACCTCCGCGAGCCCAGGCGTCGACGGGTGCGCCGCCCGCGCCCCGGTTGCGATGCAAGCTCGCGCGAAGCGCAGCGTGCGCCCGCCGACCTCGAGCGCGTCCGGAGCGGTGAAGCGGCCCTCGCCGAAGAACACGTCGATCCCCAGGTCGCGAAAGCGCGCCGCCGAGTCGTGGTGGCTGATGCGCGCGCGCAGCTTGCGCATGCGCTCCATGACCAAGCCGAAGTCCGGCCGCGCCCCCTCGGGCACGCGCACGCCGAAGTCGGCCGCATCGCGCACCTCGACGCTCGCGCGGGCGCAGCGGATGAGCGCCTTCGAGGGCACGCAACCGACGTTCAGGCAGTCGCCGCCGAGCAGGTCGCGCTCGACCAGGGCCACGCGCGCGCCGAGGCCCGCGGCGCCGGCCGCGGCCACGAGCCCGGCGGTCCCGGCGCCGACGACGACCAGGTTGTAGCGCCGCGCGGGCTCGGGAGCCGGCCAGTCGGCGGGGTGGACGTTCCCGACCAGCTCGCGGTTGTGCTCGTCGAGCGGCTGGACCTGGGGCAGCTCGAGCGCGTGCCTGGGTTCCTGCGTCTGCGTCATCGCTGCTCTCCGGCGCCAGCCGCCGCGCCCGCCGCCGCCAAGTGCGGTGCGGGGCCGTCGCGGTCGAGCCGTCCCATCCTCTCGTCGAAGAGGCGCTCGAGGGCGTCCCGCTTCATCCAGGCGAGCGACGCCGCGGCGGCGACCACGAGCGCCAGCCCGGCCAGGATCAGCGCCGTTCGCGGCGAGCCGCCTTCCTTGCGCGAGCCCTTCTCCTTGGCCTCGGCCGACTCGATCGACGTGCGCTTGGCAATCTCGCGCCGCGCGAGCCGCGTGACGTACACGGTGACCACGATCGTCGCCAGGAGCCCGACCCCGAGCAGCACCCACTGGCCCGGGCCCTGCTCCATCCCGGTGCTGCTCGCCGCGGCGAGCCCCGCGCTGCCGGCGTGGCCGAGGTACACGTACAGGAACGTGCCGGGGAGCATCGCGACCCAGCTCGAAAGCACGTAGGGCCAGAACCCGATCGCGGTGAGCCCGAACAGGTAGTTGCCGAGGCTGAAGGGCACCGCCGGGGAGAGCCGCAGGAGCGCGATGATCTTCCAGCCGCCCTCGGTGATCGCGCGGTCGATCGCGCCGAAGCGCGGGTTGGCGCGCGCCTTGCGCTCGACCGCGCCGCGGGCGAGGTAGCGCGCGATCAGGAACGCGAGCGCCGCCGTGGTGGTCGCGGCGACCGAGACCAGGGCGGTGCCGAGCCAGAGCCCGAACAGCGCCCCGGCGGCGAGGGTCAGGGCCGAGCCGGGCACGAAGAGCAGCGCGGCGAGGACGTACACGCCTACGAAGACCGCGGCGCCGGTAGCCCCGTGGCGCTCGACCCAGCCCTGGAGCGCCTGCAGCGCGGGCTCGATCGGCAGGGCACGCGCGAGGGCGAAGAGGCCGGCGAGGATCAGCAGCGCGGAGATCCACTGGATCGGCGCCGCGCGCCGCCGTACGAAACCGAGTCCCTTGGAAGCCATCTCCTCGCTCGCCGCGGTCAAAGGATGGCGTTCTTCTGGCTCGAAATCGAGTTGTGACGGCGCTTGGCGGCCCGCGGCTCTTCGGCCGCCGGTTCGCGAACGGGCGCGGGGGGGACGGAGCGTCGCGCAGCCGGATGGGTTGATCCGGCCAAGGGTGGCGGATAATGGCCGCCACAGCGAATGGAGACCCTCCCATGTTCATCCCGTTGGTCCTCGCCTCGGCTTCCCTGCTCACGCCTGCGTTGCAGGAGTCGCGGCCGCCCGATCCCGAGGCGGTGAAGGCGGCGCTCGCGCGGCTCGAGCAGGCGTTCGAGAAGGGCTTGCCGGAGGAGCGCGTGGCCGCGTTGCAGGCCGCGGCGCCGGTGGCCGATCCCGAGGTGGTCGCCTGGGTGCGCAAGGGCTTGAAAGACCCCGAGCGCTCGGTCCAGGGTGGCGCGCTCGAGGCGCTCGGCCAGATGGCTCACCCCAAGGCGCTCGCCGCGCTGCACGAGACGTACAAGACCGACAAGGCTCTGCGCAAGGACGACGAGGTGACGGCAAAGCTGCTCAAGTCGATCGGCAGGCACGCGAGCCCGAGCTCGGTCGCGATCCTCGCGGACGACCCGTTCGGGAACCTGCACCACGACGTGATCCAGGCGCGGATCCTCTCGCTCGGGAACGTGCGCACCAAGGAGTCGGTCGAGGCGCTGATCTCGATGATGCGCCTCCGCGGGCCGCAGAAGGTGCAGCCCTACATGGCCAACTTCCGACTCGCGCTCTCGATCCTGACCGGAGCCGACCAAGGCCGGAGCCAGGAGGGGTGGATGGCCTGGTGGAACGACCGCAAGAAGGACCTCGCGGTGTCGCCCAAGCCGGCCGCGCTGCCGCGCGAGGAGCAGGCGCGCTGGGACCGCTACTGGGGCAAGGAGCGCGAGCGCGGCGAAGGACGCGGCGGGGATCGGCGCAAGCGCGGCGGCGACGGCGACGACTCCGAGGGATCGTCGAGCCAGGATTGAGCCTGCCGGCGCCGCGCGGCATGGAGAATCTCGAGGCCGGCCTGCGCGAGGCGGCCCGGTTGTTCAACGAGGCGCGCTATCACGCCGCCCACGAGGTGCTCGACGAGCTGTGGGAGGAGGCACCTCCCGGCGACGCGGACCTTCTCAAGGGCCTGATCCAGGCCTGCATCGCGCTCCACCATTACCAGCAGGGCAACCTGGAGGGCGCGCGCCGGCTATACAGCGGCCACCGCCGCTACTTGGGCAGCTACCTTCCCGCGCACCTCGGCGTCGACGTCGCCGGCTTCATGGCCCAGATGCAGGCGGCGCTCCTGCCCCTGGTCCGCGCGCGACCCGGCGATGAGCCCCCGTTCGAGCTGGCGCCGCGACCGACCCTCGAAATCCGGCCCGGCGGGTAACCGGAGGCGCGCCGCGCCGATCGATGGGGCGTGAAGGCCTCGCCCCTCCACCTGGTGCCCGGCTCGCCGTCCTTTCCCGAGGAGCTGCGCCAGATCGACGCCGCGCCGGTCGAGCTCTGGGCGCGAGGCAAGATCGAGCTCCTGGAGCGCCGCCCGCGCGTCGCGATCGTCGGCACGCGCTCGCCGACGCCGTACGGCGAGGCGCAGGCGGTGCGCTTCGCGCGAGCACTCGCCGCGGAGGGCGTGTGCGTGGTCAGCGGCCTCGCGCGCGGCATCGATCAAGCCGCCCATGCGGGCGCGCTCGACGCCGGCGGCCCTTCGATCGCCGTGCTCGGCAGCGGCGTGGACCGCCCCTGGCCGGAGGGCGAGCTGGCCGAGCGCATGGCCCGCGAGGGTCTGCTGCTCTCGGAGTTCGCGCCGGGCCAGGCACCACGGCGCCATCACTTCCCGCTGCGCAACCGCCTGATCTCGGCGCTCTCGCGCTTCGTCTTGGTCGTCGAGGCGGCGCACGCCTCGGGCTCGCTCATCACGGCGCGCTGGGCCGCGGATCAGGGCCGCACGGTCGGCGCCCTGCCCGGACGGATCGACCACCCGATGGCGCGCGGCTGCCACCGCTTGATCCGCGAGGGGGCGCAGCTGATCGAGACGCCGGACGAGGTCCTCGAGGAGCTGGGCCTTGCCCGCTCGGCGGACGCACGGCCGGCGGCGAAGGTCAATGCGCCGCGCGAGACCTCCCCGACGCACGCCGCGCTGCTCACCGCGCTGCAAGGCGAGACCCTGGCGGCCGAGGAACTCGCCGGCCGCTGCGAACTCACGCTCGCATCCGCACTGACCGGTCTGGTCGAACTCGAGCTAGCAGGCGCTGTCATCCGCGGCGCCGGCGGCCTATACCGCCT
>DATKBQ010000139.1:0-2558 GCA_035546375.1 Planctomycetota bacterium
CACGCGCAGGAGCTTGGCCTGCATGGCGAGCGGCATGTCGCCGATCTCGTCGAGGAAAACCGTGCCGCCGTCGGCCGCCGCGAAGTGCCCCGGGCGGTCGGCGAAGGCGCCGGTGAACGAGCCGCGCTTGTGGCCGAACAATTCGCTCTCCAGCAGCTCGGCCGGCACCGCGGCGCAGTTCTCCGCCAGGAAGGGCTTCTGCTTGCGCGGACCGTGCTCGTGCAGCGCCCGGGCCACCAGCTCCTTGCCGGTCCCGGTCTCGCCCTGGATCAGGACGGACACGTCGGAGCCCGCCACCTTCTCCAGGAGCTCGAACACGCGGCGCAGCGCGGGGCTCGAGCCGACCATGCCGAAGCGCCGCGGGATCTCGCCGCCCTCGTCCGGCTCCGCGGGCGTGGTGTCGCCGGGCAGGGCTTCCTCCAGCGCGTCGGCGAGCAGCGGCCTGAGCTCGTCCAGAACGCCGGCCTCGCGCGCCCCGCGCAGGAGCGCCTCGAGCTGCGCGCGGAACTCCTCTGCGCCGGGCCGGCTCAACGCCTGCCTTTCCCGCCCGAGGGGACCGGCCGCAGGCGCGCGTACTGGAGCAGGAGCTGGCGCGTGCCCTGGGCGCGGAACGCGACCGTAGCCCGCGCGTTGGCGCCGCTGCCCGACAGCGCCTCGACGCGCCCCAGGCCGAAGTGGTCGTGCTCGACCCAGTCGCCGGTCCTCAGGCCCGCGCCGGAGTCCGGGCCCGGCCCGGGCTCGAAGGTCGAGCCGCCGGAGTACGGTCCGGACATCAGCCCCGACTCCGCCGCACCCTCGATCAGCTCCTCGGGAATCTCGTCCAGAAAGCGCGAGCGCTTGACCGGCTTCTGGAAGCCGAAGTGCAGGCGAACGCGGGTGTAGGTCAAGAACAGCCGCTGGCGCGCGCGCGTCACGCCGACGTAGAGCAGCCGGCGCTCCTCCTCGAGCGCCGAGCCGCCCCGGGCCTGATCGTCGGCGAGCGAGCGTGCGTGGGGCAGGAGCTCCTCCTCCAGCCCGGCGACGAACACCGCGTCGAACTCGAGACCCTTCGCCGCGTGCAGCGTCATCAGCGCGACCCGCGGCGCGCGCTCGTCGTACGCGTCGGTCTCGCTCACGAGCGCGACGTCCTGGAGGAAGCCGCGCACGCCGGCGCCCGGGTTGTCGCGGTCGTAGGTCCTGGCGTTCGCCAAGAGCTCGTCCACGTTGGCGGCGCGGTCGATCGCGTCGCTGTCGCGCATCGAGTCGATCCACCGGCGGTAGTCGGTCTCGGCGATCACCGCCTCGAGCGCCGTCGCCGCCGGCTCCTCCTGCAGGGCCTGCAGGCGCTCAAGAGTGCCGGCGAAGTCCTCCACGGCCCCCCGCGCCTTGCCCCGCACCTGCGCGCGCGCTTCGAGCGAGGCGCAGGCTCGCGCGAGCGAGAGGCGCCGGTCCCGCGCCCAGCCCTCCAGGGTCTCGAGGCTCTTGTCGCCGATCCCGCGCGGGGGCGCGTGGATCGCCCGCCGGCAAGCCGAGTCGTCGGCGGGGTTGACCGCGAGCCGCAGGTAGGCGATCAGGTCCTTGATCTCGCGGCGCTGGAAGAACTCGGTGCCGGCCACGACCTGATACGGGATCGAGGCGAAGCGAAGCGCCTGCTCGAGCGCACGCTGCATGAAGTTGGCGCGGTAGAAGACGGCAATCTCGTCGTAGGGCATGCCTCGGGCCGCGAGCGTGCGGATCTGGAGCGCGATCTCACGCGCCTCGTCGTTCTCGTCGGCGCACTCGACCACCACCAGCGGCGTGCCGGCGCCCTTGTCCGACCACAGCTCCTTCTCCTTGCGCTCGCGGTTGTGGCGGATCAGGGCGTGGGCCGCCGCCAGGACGTTGCCGGAGCTGCGGTAGTTCTGCTCCAGGCGCACGACGCGCGCGCCGGGGAAGTCTTCCTCGAAGGCGAGGATGTTGCGCACGTCGGCGCCGCGCCAGGCGTAGATCGACTGGTCGGGGTCGCCGCACACGGCGACGTTGCCGTGGAACCCCGCCAGGTGGCGCATCAGGAGGTACTGGACGCGGTTCGTGTCCTGGTACTCGTCCACCAGCACGTGGCGGAATCGCCGCGCGTAGGCGTCGCGGATCCCTGGGTGCTGCTCGAAGAGCGCGAGGACCAGGAGCAGGAGGTCGTCGAAGTCTAGGGCGTTCGCCTGCTGGAGCGCGCGCTGGTAGTCGCCCTCGATCCGCTGGAAGAGATCGTTCTCGATGCCATCGCCGCCCTCCAGGCGCTCCGCCGGCCGCGTGGCTGCGTGGGTGGGATCGCGGCCGTTCTTGCGCTGGCTGATCCAGGCCCCCAGCGCCGCCGGCCGGAAGCGCACCGGGTCGTAACCGGCGCGCTGGATCAGCTCCTTCAGGAGCTGGTTGCGGTCGGCGGTGTCGTAGATCGAGAAGTCGCGCGTGTAGCCGCCCAGGGCTTCGACGTCGCGGCGCAGGATGCGCGCGCACATCGAGTGGAAGGTGGAGATCCAGGCGCCGCGCGCGGGGAGCAGGGCCTCGACCCGCGAGCGCATCTCGCCCGCCGCCTTGTTGGTGAA
>DATKBQ010000140.1:0-7371 GCA_035546375.1 Planctomycetota bacterium
CACCACGCGCGGCACCGGCAGCGGCAGGACGAAGCGCCCACCGAGGCGGGCGTACTCGACCTGCTGGCGCATGATCTCCTCGGCGAAGTTCCAGGCGAGGATCAGCACGTAATCGGGGCGGCGCTCGAGCAGCGTCTCGACCGGCAGCACTGGGATATGGCTCCCGGGCGTGAACAGGCCGATCTTCAGCGGGTTGCGGTCGACCGTGTAGGGCAGGAGCTCGGGTCCGATCCCGCAGTACTGGAGCAGCGTGTTGCCCTTGGCCGGCGCGCCGTAGCCCGCGAGCGAGGCGCCGTCGCGCTTCAATCCCCGCAGGAGCTCGAGCAGCGCCGCGCGGTTCCCCTCGACGGCGGCGGTGAACTCGCGCAGGCGCTCGCTCGAGCCCAGCCCGGCCGCATCCTCCTCCTCGGCGAGCGCGCGCACTTCGCTCGCGTGGTCGGGCTGCTCCGACTCCGGCGCCGCGTACATCCGCAGCGAGCCCCCGTGCACGCTGACACGGTCGATCCGCCGGATGCGCAGCCCGGCCTCCTCGCACAGGCGCATCAGGCTGCCGGCCGAGAAGTACGAGAGGTGCTCGTGGTAGACCGTGTCGTACTCCAGCCGCTCGACCAGCTCGCGCAGCCAGGGCACCTCGACGATTACCAGGCCGCTGGCCGCGAGCAGCGACCCGGCCGCCCGCAGGAACTCGACCGGCTCGTCCACGTGGGCGAGCACGTTGTTGGCGACGACCGCCTCCGCCGGGCCGTGCGCGGCGCGGATCCGGCCTGCCGAAGCCGCATCGAAGAACTCCGGCACGGTCTCGATGCCCTCCGCCGACGCTCGCTCGGCGATGTTCAGCGCCGGCTCGACGCCGAGCGTGCGCACGCCGTGCGCGCGGAAGCACTTGAGCAGGCTGCCGTCGTTCGAGGCGACCTCGACCACCAGGTCGCGCTCGCCGAGACGCAGGAGCTCGACCACCGCCGCCGCATAGGCGTGGTTGTGCTCGCGCATCGTTTCCGAGGTTCCGGTGACGTAGAGATACTCGCGGAAGAGCACCTCGGGCGCGATCACGTCCACCAGCTGCACCAGGGAGCAGCGGCGGCAAACGTGCACGTCGAGGGGATAGCGGGACTCGGTGGCGAACTCACGTTCGGAGCGCAGGAACGCGTTCGCCAGCGCCGTCTCGCCGAGCGAGAGCACGAGCTCCAGCTCGGCTGCTTCGCAGGCACGGCAGGTCTCGCGCTTGGTGTGGACCGGCTTGCGGGACGGCATCGCGCTACGGTAGCGCAGGGGCCAGGAACTCGCGTGTCCGCCGGATCCCCTCCTCGATCGTCAAAGAGGGCCGCCAACCCGTGCAGCCCTGGAGCCGCAGCGTCGTCACCGCGCCGTGGCGCATCTCCTCCGGCCGCGCGGACAGATCGCCGAAGCGCAGGAGCTCCTCCGGAAGGCCGAGCACGCGCGCAGCCGCGAGCGCGAACTCGCGCACGCTCGCCAGGCGGCCGGTGGCCAGGTTGACGATGTGCGGCGGCGGGACTTCGCTCGCGCCGATGCGCAAGAGGCCTTCCGCGACCTCCTCGACGTACGTGAAGTCGCGCCGCTGCAGCCCTTCGGTCAGCGGCAGGGGCTTGGGATCGCGGGCCGTCGCGAGGAGCGAAGGCAAGAGCCGTCCTTCGTGCTCGCCCGGACCGTAGACGGTGAAGAGCCGCGCGCAGGCCGCGCGCGCACCGTGATCCCGCGCGGCCACGAGCATGCCCAGGGTGCCGGCGAGCTTGCTCTGGCCGTACGTGGTCGTCGGCTTCCCGGAGCTCAGCTCGTCGAGCGAGCCGCGCAGGGTGCCGTACTCCAGCGCGCTGCCGGCGTGCACGAGCTGCTGCCCCGGCCAGCGCTCGTCGCTCGACGCGGCCACCGCAAGCGCGAGCTCGTGCGGCACGCCGGCGTTCAGGCGCCAGGCGAGCCGCTCGTCGCGCTCGGAGCGATCGACGCCGTAGCCCGCGAGGTTGAAGACCACCGATGGGCGCAGCTCCCCGATCGCGCCCGCGGCCGCTCCCTCGGCCTCGAGGTCGACCGCGCGCACGTCCCCGCGCACGCCCCATTGTCGAAAGGTCTCGGCGGCGGCGTCGACGTCGCGCACGAAGAGCGTCAGCTCCGCGCCGCGCTCGCTCAGCGCGCGCGCGACCCAGCGGCCGATGAAGCCCGCGGCTCCGACGACGGCGACGCGCGAGCCGCGATAGATCGCGAGCGGGTCGGAGCTCACTGCGAGTCTCCCCGGCCCTCTGCGAGCACCTCGGCCGCGCTCAGCGGGCCTTCGACGAGACGGAAACCGCCGCCGGTGACGCTCGGACCGGCGACGATCCAGACCGGGCGGTCGCTGTAGCGCTCGAGCACCTTCGCCCGCGCCTGAGCGTTGCGGTCCCAGGCGTAGATCGGCTCGCCGGCGTCCCAGTCGAGCGGGTTGTACGCCGCTGCGGAGGCGTAGTCGGGGTGCCGCGCGCCGCGCACGAGCACCAAGCTGCGGCCGAAGCCGTGCTCCTGCGCCAGCTCGCGCACGCCGGGACGCATGCCTCGGTAGCCGCGGTACTTGTCGACCGCGCGCCAGGGCACGAACGTCGCGAGCGCGAGGAGCGAGAGCGCGAGCACGCAAGCTCCGGCGCGCGCCGAGTCGCCGCCGGCCGCCGCTTGGAGCCGCCGAAGACCGCTCGCGGTGAGCACCAGGCACGGCGCGAGGGCCAGGAACCAATAGCGCGGGCCGAAGTCCGGCCCGCCGCTGAACCAGTAGAGGCACGACAGGCCGACCACGACGGCGATCACGGCCAGCATCAGGCGCTCGGCGCGCTCCCGGCGCCGCGCGAAGGCGGCGAGCGCGAGGAGCCCGAGCGAGCCCGTGGCCCAGCCGAAGAGCTCGAGGTCGAGGGCGGCTAGGTTGAACTGCACGTTGACCAGGGCTTCCTGCGGCGTGTGTCCGGGCCAGGGATCGAGCCCACCCCAGTCGAGCCCTTTCTCCGGCCCGAAGCCGAGGTCGTTGCGCCCCGGGCCGTAGACGCGGTCGACGTAGTCCATGATCGGATGGCGCATCGCGCTGCCGGTGAGGTGTCGGTTGTACGGCAGGACCGCCGCGCCGACGAGCACCGCGCCCAGCACGAGGCCGGTTATCGATCCGAGCTTCAGCCGCGCTCCGCCCAGCCCCAGGGCCCATAGACCCAGCAGCGCGCCGACCGCGAGCCCGTCCAGTGGCCGGATCAAGCTGACGATCCCGACCATCGCGCCGGCGAACCACGCCCACGCGCTCGCGCCCGTGCGCCGCGCTCGCGCGACGCCCAGGGCTGCGAGCACTGCGCACAGGAGCGTCGACGTGTGGGGCATGTAGCTCATGCCGAGGAAGAGAAACCACGGCGAGAGGCAGGCCAGCAGCAGGGAGACGCGCGCCGCGCGCCGATCGGCGATCTCGCGAACGAAGAGGTAGATCGCGAGCGCGCAGAGCCCGCTCAGCACGGGGTTGACGAGCCACGGCGCGCCGAGCCTCGCGCCCACGGCGAGCGGCAGGAGGCACCCCGGGTTCACCGGCGAGAACCAGCGCTCGCCGTCGTAGGTCATCAGGTCGACGTCGAAGGCCTCAGGCACCGGCGGCGCGGGCGCACTCAGGCCTCCTTGGGCAACGATCCGCGCCCCGAGCAAGTACGAGACCTCGTCGGGCACGTGCGGGTGGCGCTCGTACACGAAGACGGCGAGCAGCGCGGTGCCCAGGAAGCACCACAGCGCCGCGGTCCACGCGAAGCGGTCGAGTCCGCCGGGTTCCGGCCCCTCGCCCGGAGCACCGAGCCAGCGCGCGCCGAGCTCGCGCAGTCGCTCCGTCGCCGCCGACGGCAGCGCCAGGACCGCGAGAACGACGGTGGCGAGCTGCACGAGGTGCAGCGCGAAGACGACGCCCAGCTCGATCGCGAAGTCCTCCACGGGCCGCGCGAGCTTGGCCGACGCGGCGAGCATCAGCGCGAGCGCGAGTCCGGCGCGCAGCGAGCCGATCCGCCCGCCGATCCAGCTCCCCCACCGCCGCAGCCGCGGCGCGGCGGCGAGCGCGACCAGCACGATCTGCGCCGCGAGCACCGCCAACGGCAGCGCGTGCTCGCTCCAACCGTGCCAGAAGCGCAGGTGCGCGTAGCCGACCACGGGACCGGCTTGGTACAGCTCGAGCAGGGCTGCTTGGCCGATCAGCGCCAGCGCGAGCCAACCCGCCGCCTTCCCCCACCCGCGAGCGAGACCGGCCAGCACGAGCGCGATCGCCGCGACGAGCTCGGCCAGCGCCAGCCCGGGATGCTGCAGATTCCCTCCCAATCGGAGTTCCAGGACCGCGCCAACCCTACAGGGGCCGCGCTGCCGGCTCTAGCCCGTGTCTCCGGCGGCGCGCGCCGTGGCGGCAGGCTCTCCGGCCCGCAAGCGAGCAGAAGTCCTTTCAGGGCGCGCGGATGCCCTTACCAGGGCGGAGCTTCGATGAGCTGTTCCAACGCCTGCCCGTCGAGGTCGATCTCGAAGACCTGCTCGCCAGCGACGTCCTTCACCTCGATCTCGACGCCGTGATCCTCGAGGACATTACCGCTCCACGATGCGGTTCCATGCCTCTTCTCCAGCTTCCAGCGGACCCGCACGCGCTCGGGCGCGGTGACCAGCCACACGACGCTCCGGTCACCTTCCGTGAAGGCCGCCGCGCCCTCCGGCAGTCCCACGCGCACGCCCTCCTGCCAGAGATCGGGCATCAGGGAGTACGGGGGGCTCGGGAGCTGGGCGCGGGTCCGCAGCTCGAGCCGGACGCGAAACGGCTCCGCGAGCTGGAACTCGGCGCTCTCGAGCACGTCGCGCAGGACCCCGTGCCGGTGCGACGCAGGACGGACCCACACGTCGATGGGCAGCGATGGAACGAAGAGCTCCGCCCGGCTTCCCTCGAAGCGGCTGGAGGTCCAGGCCTCCGAAGACCCGCTCGGCCGCCAGCCGATCTCTCCGTGCATCCTCTCGGCATCCCTCGCTCCCGTGAGGACGATCTCGCAGCGGTGGATCCTCCCCCGTAGATCGGTCGATCCGAGATGGACGTCCGCGGGCAATGCGATCCCGTCCACGGAGGTGATGGGGCTCGATCCCAGGCTGACGGCGAGGCGGTAGATGCCCTCCTTCAGCGGGCCGAGGGAGAAAGATCCGTCCTGGCGAGGATGGCCGCGGGACACCACGCGGACCGCCGGCTGCATCGTCTCCACGGAAAGCTCGAGCAGCGCCGGATCGATCCCTGGATCGACGAGGAAGCGACCCGACAGACCGTAGGTCGAGGAGAGCACCAAGCGGAGGTCGAGTGCGCCTTCTCGAACCGTGAGCGGGACCGAGCGCAAGCCATGCGTTTCCGCCCGCACCTCGATGGTCTCGGTTCGCAACAGGCCTCGGAGCTCGAACTCGCCGTTCGGACCGGAGCGACATCGCAGCTCACGCACGGAGTCCCCTGACACGGACAGGTAGCGTCGCTCACCGACGGAGGCGATGACCTGAGCTCCTTCCACAGGGTTTCCAGCCTCGTCGGTGACGACGCCTCTCGCCAGGATCGACTCGGGGCGTAGCACGACATCCCCGCCAGCATTCACGCCGACATCCATCGAAGCCGGCAACCGCGCGCGCCCTTTGTGACCGGGCCCATGGGACGGGCGGTAGGAGACCAGGAGTCCGTTCCGCTCAGGATCTGTGTACCGCAATCCTTCCTTCTTGGAGTCCAGGAGGGACATGTCGTCCAGATAGACCCTGAATCGGCCGAGGTCGTCGGTCCTGCAACGCAGGTTCTCGTCGATCAACCACGCCAGGCGTGTCACATCCAAGAGCGCATGCGCCAGCGGACTCCCCTCCGCATCCAGAGCGCGGAACTCAGCCACCGCGACCTCCGCGTCCAGCACGATCTGGCCCGACGCTCGCTCGCCGGGTCGGGTCGGCCCCTCAGCGCGATTGCGCGCTCGGAAGATGGTGGCGCCCGACGGCCACGCGGCGATGTCCCATGTCCGGTTCAGCTCGACCCAGGAGAACACCGCACGCCCCTCGATGGCTTCGGCGCGCCAGCTCGGTCCATGGCCCGATCGTTGCGAACCCTCCGTGCCAGGATCGCGTGCCAGCGCCATCTCGCCCCAGCACTCGCGCGGTGGAGCCTGGCGATCGCTCTCGCGCACGACGACCTCGAACGAGCCGCTGTAGGGCTGCACGGATACGACGACGCCCTGCGCCAAGCGGACCTCGTCCAGTGCCACGGTCGGCGGGCGCTCGAAGACCACGTCGTGGCGCAGGATCCAAGGCTGCTCGGAATTCCGAAGCCTGTCACGCATGTCCGGAAACACGGCGAGGCCTGCTCCGTCCGTGACTCCTGCCATCTCGGCCTCATGCCCGCCGTCCGCGGCCGCCGGCACAAGATCGAACGAGCGGCCGGTCTCCTTCGGCTGCCGCTGAGCCGAGATCAGGCGAAGGGGAACACCCGCGAGAGGCTGGCCCGCCGGATCGACGACCCTGACCACGAGGTCGTTCGAGCCGAACGCCGCCGTTTCGGGTATGGCTCTGCGATCCGCGCTGGAACGATCGACGCTCGACGAAGCAAGCTGCGGTTCGGACGATTTGTCCTCGGGTGGCGAGCCAGGCTGCGGCGCGGCGCGGCTCGGCGGGCTCGCCGTGGCCACGGCGGGGCCGCTTCCGGTCAGCTCTTCGCGCGCGCCCTCGTACGTCCGGGACCACCACCAGCCGCCTGCGATTCCCAGGACCGCCGCGGCCGCCGCAACCTTCACGGATACGCTCATTACAAGAACTCCCGGCGCAAGCGCGCCTCCAGCGATTGCACCGCTCGATCCGGCCTCCGCCAACTTGGCAAGGGCGAGGGGCTCCAGCAGGAGACACCAACTCGAACGCGATCCGCCGAAGCGCGCATCGAGCCGGGCGCGCAGCTCGTCGATGCCCCGCTTCAAGCGCCATCGCACCGTGCCCGCCGGCACGCCTTGCCTGCGTGCGATCTGGCTCGCGTCGAGACCGCGGTAGTAGCGCAGCACCAGGGTCGATCGCAGCGGCTCCTCGAGCTGGAGCAAGGCCTCGACCAGCGCCCGCTGAGCCTCGAGCTCCCCCACGATCTCTTCCGCCGGCTGCGGCGCGCTCGGGAGCCTGGCATCCAGCTCGTGCTCGGTGCGCCTCCCTTCGGCGCGCCGGCGGTTGCTCGCGAGGTTGCGCACCACGCGCGCCAGCCAGGGTCGCAAGGGCCGTCCGGAGCGCGGCCGCCGGGTCAGAGCGACCAGCCAGGTGTCCTGGACGAGGTCCTCGGCGCTGGCCGAGTCGCGTACCAGGCTCGAAGCGAGCGCGCGCAGCCATCCGGCCTGGGCCAGTAGCTCCTCGAGACTGACGGCC
>DATKBQ010000141.1:0-4677 GCA_035546375.1 Planctomycetota bacterium
GGCAGCATGTCGCCCATGGCGACCGCCAGGAGCGGCAGCGTGAGGGCCGACGCGGTCCAGAGTCGGCGCTTCATCTCCGCCAGCTCGGCAGCGAACGGGTCCTCGGTGCCGGCCATCACCGGCTCGAGGGCCATGCCGCAGATCGGGCACGAGCCCGGGCCGCGCCGGCGCACCTCCGGGTGCATCGGGCAGGTGTAGAGGCCGGGCTCTCCGGCAGGCCCGCCGCTCGGTGCGTGTGCGGTTTCGGTCGCGGGTTCCGGCTCGCGGCGCAGGAAGCTCTCCGGATCGGCGCGGAAGCGCTCGAGGCAGTGCCGTGAGCAGAAGCGATAGGGCTGGGCCGCGTGCTCCGCCTTCAGTGGCGCATCCGGCGCGACGCGCATGCCGCAAACCGGATCGACAAGGTGCTCCACGGTGTCGGGCATCGAACTGTCCTGGCGCTCTGCCGCTCGGTGGCCAGCCAGAACGGGCCGTACCGGCGCCGCCTGCGGGGCACGAGTCACCTGCGGCTCAGCGGTGTGATGGTAGCCCGGCTTCTAGGCTGAGGGCTAATGGCGCGGGCTTCCCGGGTTCGTCGCGGACCGCGCGAATGGATTCTCGGCGTACTCCAGCGACCAAGGTTCCGGCACGCCGAGGACCTCGGCCCAGCGCCCTGCAGGGTCCAGTAGCAGCGCCCCGAGCGACCCCTTGCACCACCGGAAGTCCACGGCAAAGGGCGAGATGCCGCGCGAGGAACCCAGCGGACCGCTGAAGCGATCCCCGCGGTGGAAGCGCGGCAGTTCGAGTGCCACACCGCCACGCTCGTAGGGCCACCAGCCGTCGAAGAGTTCCTCGGACTCCCGGAGCGGCCAGAGCTTGGCGAGGGTCGACTCGAGGCGGTAGGCGACCGGGGCAGCAGCGTCGAGCAACGGCTCCCCGACCTCCTCGCTCGGAGCCGCCGGTCTCAGCACGATGCCCCGGCGACGGAAGTGCGGCTGGCCGTCCGCGCCGATGCGCAGATCCGCGGAAGGGTCGAGCGCGCCGTAGATGCCGTGGCCTCGCGATTCGACGAACACCGCCGCATGCGGGCCGGAGGGATCGACCCGGCCGTCGTCGCCGATCAGCAACAGGGGTGCCCGGAGGCGCTGTTCCCCGTCGAACGCGCGGCTGGACGGGTTCGCGTAGGCGCGGCCGCGATAGTGGGCCTGTGCGAAGAGCAGCACGACCTCACCGCTGGTCTTGTCGACGACCACCTGAAGATTCTCGCCGTCGCCCTCGTGCGTGAGCTGCAGGCCGAGGTCGAACACCTCCCAGTCGCGAGGGTGGAAGACGTGGTAGGTCAGGAACCAGTGCGTCCCGCTCTCGACGACGGCGTAGTAAACGGTCGGCACCAGCTCGAAGCGCGGAAACGTCTCCCAGTTGTCGCGGCCATCGAGGTTGCCGTCGAAGTCGACCGCGGCAGGGATGTCCTGGCGGCCCTTCTCCGGGTGCACCTCGTGCCAGATCCAGGGCGCGTACGAGCTTGCGAGCCCGAGGTGCTCGTCGCCCGCGGGCTCGGGGCTCGCGCGCTGGAGCGGCGGCTCGAGGAGCGGCGAAGGTCTCGAGTTCAGCCAGGCGAGCCAGACCGCGAGCGCGGCGCAGGCGTAGGCGGCGAGGTGGAAGCGGCGCTTCAACGGCCTGCGGTGCGCTCGAGGAGCTGGAGGGCGAAGAGGGTTCCGGGCTGGAGGGGCTCGGCCGCGTGGGGGTAGCCGACCTGCCAGCGCGGAGAGTAGTTGGAACGCACCCAGGCGTACAGGTCGCGGCCGTATTCGCGGCCGAAGAGGGGGAAGCCGTACTCGCTCGTGTCCTTGTGGGCGAGTACGACGAAGTCGGGAGGGTTCGCGCGGAAAGCGGAGAGGATGGACTCCTCGCCGAACATCGCCAGCTCGGGCGGCATGAAGTTGACGAACGGCGTCGGGTTCGCTCGGCGGGCGAGGACGTTGAGCATCACGCCCTCGGGCAGGACCGCCAGCGTGGCCTGCTCGGGCAGCCGGCGGCGGATCTCGGCCAGCGCCGCGCCGACCATCGGGCCGCGGATCGGGTCGCTCCTGAAGGCGTCGGCGCCGGAGGCGACCGTCGCCGTCTTCGTCCGGATGAACTGGGCCGAGCGCTGCAGGTGGCGCGCGACGCTGACGGCGAGCAGCGCGAGCGCAGCGGCGCGGAACAGGTATCCGTGGGCTCCGCGGCGCTCGAGCAGGGACGGGATCCAGCCAACGAGTGCCACCGTGACCACCAGCGTCGCGGGCATGGCCAGCGCGAAGCCGTAGTGCTGGACCCGCGCGTTGAGGCCCATCTTGCCCAGGAGCAGCAGCGCGAACACGGCGAGGGCCAGCTCGATCGCGCCGAGCGTGGCGCGCGGGGCCACCTCGCGGCGCCACAGCGAGGCGGCGAAGGCCGCGAGGATGGCGAGCAGGAACAGCGGCAGCGGCCGCGCGGCGTGCAGCCAGGCGGTCTCCGGCACGGCGAGCAATGCCAAGCCCTCGGCGGCGAAGACGGCGAGGGCGAGCGCGCGGCTCGGCGCGCGCAGCCTGCGGGCGAGGAACGCCGCGAGCAGGGGGGAGAGGAGCGCGAGCGCCCAACCCGCGGTGGCGACGGTCATTTGGCGCAGGTGCTCGAGCGGCGCGTCGAGCCCGGCTCCCCAGCGGTAGAAGGCAAGCTCGTTGACTTCGCCGCCGATCACCCAAGGCCACGAGCCGAGCACGCCGCGCAAGGCCTCGCTCGGCCCCAGTCGCGCGCCGAGCAGCGCCCAGGCCCCCGCCACGGGCAGCAACGCCGAGAAGCCGAAGAGCGGCGCGAGGACGCCGGCGTGCCGGCGGGCCAGCGGCTCGCGGCGCAGGAAGAGCCCGAGCGCCGTCGCGGTCCCGCCGAGCGCGGCGACGAAGACCTCGGCCTTGGTCAGGAACGAGAGCCCGAGGCAGAACCCCGAGAGCGCGAGCCACGCGGCGTGGCGCCGGCCGTGCCAGCGCTGCAGGGCCGCGATCGACGCGATCCCCAGCAGGACGCCGTGGGTCAGCTCGTGGGAGTAGGGCGCGACCCAGTTGTAGTTGCCGATCCCGACCAGTTGCCCGAAGCCGAACACGCCGAAGAGGACCAGGCAGGCGACCGTCGCCGAGAGCCTGTCGCTGGCGCGGGAGAGAGTGCGGTAGAGCAGCGCCGTGAGCAGTGCGAGGAATGCCGCGTTCACCAGGAAGAGCGTCCACAGGCTCGCGCCGAAGATTGCGAAGGCGAGCGCGTTCACGTGCGGCGAAAGCGGGCCGTTGAACCAGGCGACGTCGCGGTACAGGGCGCGCCCCTGGGCGATCTGCCAAGGCGCGTACGCCTCGCGGCCGAAGTCGACCATCACGTCCGGCCAGGTGCCCCACGTCCACAGGAAGAGCGCCGCGCCGGCCAGCGCGAGCGCGAGCCCGGCGGAGAGCGAGCCGATGCGCGCGTTCCTCGCGCGGGGCGCGGACGGCTCGGGGGTGGCCGAGCGCGGCCGCGAGGCGCGCGAGCTCGTCGGACGCGCGCTCACCGTCCGTCCGCGGGATCTCCCCCGGCGGCATAGCCCAGGCCGCGCAGCATGCGCTCCAGCTCGGGGTCGATCTCCGTCTTCCGCGCGCCCTGCCCGGCTCCGGCGCCGATCTGGAGCGCCTCCGCCGACAGGCGCTGCAGCTCCTTCGTCACCGCCAGCCCGCGGGGATCGTCCGCAGGGAGCGGGCGCAGCTCGCCCGGGTCGCCCGTCAGGTCGAAGAGCTGCGCCGGCCTGTGGAAGCCCGGATCGACGAGCTTCACCTCGTTCGTGCGCAGCGCGCGCATCTGGCGGCGGTCGACGAGCAGCTCGCACAACGCGGGCGCGATCCCGAGCCGTTCACCGGCGGGCGTGCCCCTGAGCAGCGCGCTCACGTCGCGGCCCTGCACCTGCGGTTGGAGCTCGACTCCGGCGAGCGCCAGGAGCGTCGGCATCAGGTCGATCAGCCGGACCTGCTCGCGCACCACGCGGCCGGCGGGCAGCCGGCCGGGCCAGCGCAGGATCAGCGGAACGCGCACCACCTCGTCGAAGAGCGTGCGCTGGTGCCCCTTCCCGCCGTGCTCGAAGAACTCCTCGCCGTGGTCGGCGGTGACCGCCACCAGGGTGTCCTGCATCCGGCCGCGGGCTGCGAGCGCCTCGAGGATCCGGCCCAGGATCTCGTCGGTGAAGCGGATCTCGCCGTCGTAGAGCGCGAGCAGGTGGCGGTAGTCGCGCGGCGACATCCGCGGCTCGACCGCGGGATTCGTCATCAGGTCCGACGCATCGAGCGATCCCGAGTAGTCGGGGTCGAAGAGGCGCAAGTACTCGGGCGGGGGGTTGTAGTCGTAGTGCACGTCCCACAGGTGCACGAAGAGCAGGATCGGCCGCTTCGGGTCGGCCCTCGCGAGCCAGCCCTTCACGGCCTCGAGCGTCCGCGGCCCGGTCACGTCGCGGTGCGAGGCCGACCTGGGCGATCGCGACTCCGCGCGCGCCGCCTCCCCCGGCGCGCCGTCGGGCAGCGCGGCCATGCAGCTCGTCCAAGTTTCGAACCCGCGGTCGAGCCCGAAGGTCGGGTGCAGGTACGGGCCGCCGTAGAAGCCCGCGGTCTGGTAGCCCGCCTCGCGCAGGACCTCGGCCAGCGTGGGCGGGCCTTCCCCCAGGCGCAGCCCGTTGTC
>DATKBQ010000142.1:0-4902 GCA_035546375.1 Planctomycetota bacterium
TGGACCGCCTCCGCGTCCAGGCGCGGGTCGAGGCTGCCGAGCATCTCGACGTCGAACTGGGTGAACTGGCGCTCGCGCCCCTTCTGGGGCCGCTCGTAGCGGAACATCGGGCCGATCGTGAAGAGCTTCTGGACCGGCGCCTGCTGGGCGAAGCCGGCCTGGAGGTAGGCCCGGACGATCCCGGCGGTCGCCTCCGGGCGCAGGGCGAGGGAGGTCTCGCCCTTCTGCAAGACGAACATCTCCTTCTCGACGATGTCGGTGACCTCGCCGACGGAGCGGATAAAGAGCTCGGTCTCCTCGAGCAGCGGGGGGCGGATCTCGCGGCAGCCGAAGAGCCGGGCCAGCTCGCGGGCCACGGCCTCCAGGCGCTCCCAGGCGGGAATCTCCGAGGGGAGCACGTCCCGCATGCCCCGCGCCGCTCGATAAGCCATTCGCTCGCCTTCCCCTGGCCCCCGATCGTCAAGACGGGGGGCCCAAACCTTGACGGTCCCCTCCACCCCTGTCCATACTGCCCCGCGTCGGCCGGGCCGCGCCCGCGGTCCCCGTCGCACCCGGAGCCCGCGCTCCGACCCCCCTGCTTCGAAGCTCGGGGGTCGGCGTCGGCCCCTAGTCCTGCGCCGCCCGGCGCCGAGGTAGCCCCACGCCCATGAAAGCCTCCCTCGCCGTCTCCGCCTGCATCTCCGCCTTGGCACTCCTCGCCGCCGGCTGCCGCTCGAGCGGTCCCCATTACAACCACTGGCAGTCGGAGTCGATCGGCCCGCGCATCGGCTACCACTTCCTGGGCTGGGAGGCCGACGAGGACGGGCCCTACCACGAGAAGCTCGAACGCGACGGCGCGAGCGTCTGGCTGACCGTGCGCCGCCACTTCCTGAACGACAACCCCGAGAACCCGCTCCAGCACTCCGGGCCGGTGCCGCCGCCGCGCATCGAGCACGACTGGGCGGACTGACGCTCCGCGCCGGCCGGCCCGGCGCCCCTCACGCCGTCCCTTTCGGCGCTCCGTCAAGTCCCCAGCGCCGCCAGGACCTCGCCCGCCAACGCTTCCGGAGCCCTGCCACCGCCGGCGTCGATCCAGGCGATGTCGGCGAAGCGCCGCAGCCAAGTGCGCTGGCGGCGCGCGAAGCGGCGCGTCTCGAGCACGATGCGCGCCTCGCAGCTCGCCCGGTCGAGACGCCCGTCGGCGAGCTCCAGCACGGCGGCGTAGCCCAGGGCCTGGATCGATGTGGGCGAGAAGCCCCCGCGCTCGCGGATCGCGCGCGCCTCCTCGACCCAGCCTGCGTCGAGCATGGCCCGCGTGCGGCGCGCGATGCGCCCCTCCAGCTCCTCGGGCGGCAGCGAGAGCCCGGCGATGCGCCTCGGCCGCGGAGCCTCACCTTCGCGCCCCCACCAGCCCCACTCGCGCTGCAAGCTGCTGATCGGCCGTCCGGTCTGGCGCCAGACCTCGAGCGCGCGCACCAAGCGCTTGGTGTCGTTGGGGTGGATGCGCGCGGCGCTGGGCGGATCGACCTCGGCCAGCTCGGCGTGCAGGCGCTCGCGGCCCTCGGTGCGCACGCGCTCCTCGATCGAGGCGCGCAGCGCGGGATCGGCCGGCGGGGCGTCGAGCAGGCCGCGCGTGAGCGCTTGGAGGTAGAAGGCGGTGCCGCCCGCGAAGAGCGCTCCTCGGCCGCTCCCGCGCGCCTCGTCCAGGGCCCGTCCCGCCGTGGCGAGCCAGTCGTGGACGCTGAACGTGGCGCTCGGCTCCACCAGGTCGATCAGGTGGTGCGGCACGCGCTCGCGCTCCTCGCGCGACGGCTTGGCCGTGCCGACGTCCATGCCGCGGTAGACGAGCATCGAGTCCATCGAGAGGATCTCGAGGCCCGCCCGCTCGGCGGCGGCGAGCGCGACGGCGCTCTTGCCGCTGGCCGTCGGGCCGACCAGGAAGCGCAGGGGCGTGACGTCCTGTCGGCTCAACGTAAGGGGCTTGGAAACCGCCGCGGGACGGCACAGGATAGCCCCCCAGCGCGCCGCGACCCTCGCCCCGAGTCACCGTGAACCCCGCGATCCTGCTCCTGTCGAGCGCCCTGGCCCTGGTCCAGGGGGCGCAGCCTGCGCCGGAGGCGCCCGCGCAGGAGCGGCTGGTGCCCGGCGAGCTGCCGGCGAGCGCCGCGCCCCAGGCGCGCCTGGCCTGGGAGCGGATGTGCCAAGCGACCGCCCTCGACCCGGCGCGCGCGCGGGTCGAGGGCTTCGTCCTGACCTTCGACGCGACCGTCTACTCGAAGGAGCGCCAATCGAACGACTTGAGCGACGTCACCTACCGCTACCTGGAGCCGGGATGGGTGCGCATGAGCCTCGCCAGCGACCGCGAGCGCATGCGCGGGCCCGAGGGCGACTTCGTGGTCGAGAAGGGGCGGTCGGTGTCGCTCAAGGGCCGCGAGTACGACGAGGATCGGCGCGAGCTGGACCAGACGCTGGCGGTCATGAAGAGCTTCGTCGGCCTGACCGATCCGCGCTCGCTGCGCGTGGCGAGCCTCGAGCGGATGGGCGGACCCCCGAGCGGCCTACCGGCGCTCCTCCACCAGACCGTGCGCTCGGCGCTCGGCAAGAGCGAGGTGCGCAAGGTGGAGCCGCAGAAGCTCGTGTGGCTCCAGGTCGTCAGCCCCGACCTGCGCCGCTCGGCGCGCGCGGAGCGCTCGAGTCTGCAGCGCGCTCGAGTGGGCCTCGATCCAGAGACGCACCTCCCGCTGCTCGCGGTGCTGTCGGAGGAGCGCTCCGACGGAGGCGGAGAGCCGCTGCTCGTCGAGCTCTTCGACTTCCGCGAGCTGGACGGCTACCGCGTCCCGTTCCGGGTGAGGAGCTACCTGGCCGAGGCCTCCGCCGGAGCGCTGCGCTACGGCCGGCCCTCGGTCGAGCTGTGGCTGAAGGGCGGCACGCTGCGTCCCAAGCTCACGCCCAAGGACTTCTTGCCGTCAGGCAAGTAGCTCGCGTCACGCCGCGCTCTGCGCGGCCTGTGACGCAGCCGCACCGCGAGGCGCGGCGCGTGCATCGGTCCCTGGGGAGTCTTGCATTGCGGGGCGCCCCGAATCTCCAGCCGTCGGTCGCAGGGCCCCGGATGCCGGCGAGCCCTGCATGGGCCTCCGCGCCCGGTCCCGATGCCTATTGGCGCCAGTAATCCGCGAGCACGGTCGCGCCGGGCGCCGGGATCGACTGCACGCCGCTCAGGTAGGGATCGGTGTCGTAGCGCAGGTAGCCCGTGCCCAGCGCGATGACGTCCACCGCTCCCGGGCCCTCGCTCGAGGACGGCACGGCGACGAAGAGGAACCGCTCCGACTTGGCGGGCGTGACGCTCACGAAGGGGACGCCGCGCACGCTCGACTTGCCGCTGGTCTTGGTCGGGAGGCCGCTGCTGAAGGAGGTGAAGAAGTTCTGCGCCGCCCCGACGTTCACCTGATCGTCGAGCGCGAGGTCGCTCGGGATGCCGGTGAGCTGATCGGGTCCGATCGAGACCTTGACTTGGAGGGTCAGGTCGCGGAACTGCGGGTTGATGAAGAAGTTGAACCCGGTCAGGGGCAGCACGCCGGTGACGGCGCTGTCGATCCGCACGTTCGTCACGGCGCCTCCGACGACGCCGCTGGGCGAGCCGTTGGGATCGAGCGGGTTCTCGTGGGCGATCCAGACCGCGCCGCCCAGGAAGCTCGGATCGACGGCGATGCGCTTGGGCTTCTCGAGCTTGAAGGGCGCGACCCCGATCGTGTCGTCGTAGCCCCAGCCGTTGATCCCGTTCGGGCCGGACTCGAAGAGCGTCAGGTCGCCGTTGCGATTCAGGATCCAGCCGAAGTAGACGTTGCGGTTGTAGCCGAACCCGTACTGGCGCTGGGTGATGCAGACGTCGAACGGCCGGTCCAGGTGGGCCTTGGCGACCTTGCGAACCTGCAAGGACTTCGCGGAGATCACCGAGAGCGTGTCGTCCAGCTCGTTGCAGACCAGGATGTCCTCGTTGCCCGGATCCCAGGCGATCCCGCGCGGGCCCTGGCCGACGGGAACCGTCTTCAGGACCTGGTGGAAGGTGCCCGAGCTGGGGTCGATGTCGACGATGCTGACGGCCCCGGCCTTCTGGTTGCTCACCGCCAGGAAGTCGAGGTTGGGCCCCATCGCCAGGTCGACCGGATCGGGAAGCGAGATGCGCTCGAGCACGGTGAAGCGGTTCGAGTTGATCACCACGACCTCGCGCCGGGCGCGGTCGACGAGGTAGAGGAAGTGCCCGATCTGCTGGCGGTACTGGTAGGTGAGGCAGGCGTTCAGCGGCGTGCCAGGTCGATCGGGTCCTACGAAGAAGGCGTTCTGGGACGCGGCCAGGATTCCGCTCGGCGGCACGCCCTGCAGCGGATTCCCGAGCGGATTCCCGGGCTGGAGCAGGTTCGTGAGCGCGAGCGCCGTCATCGTGTACACCGAGGTCGGCTCCTGGACGCCGATGAAGGGCTGGATGCACAGGGGCGGGAAGGTTAGCGGCGGCGGGTTGGGGTGCGGCGCCAGGGAGACCGCGTTGCCGCCCTCCTGGACCTTGAGGCCGGTCAGGGCGCACACGTTGCCGCCGCCGCTCTGGCATCCGGCCGGGCTCTGGGCGTTGTTGAACACGAGATCGAGGCTGTGGCCGATCATCATGTCCCCCACCGTGGTGACGAGCGGCGGGCCGAGGAGCAGCGTCGCGAGCGAGCTGTCGCGCGTCAGCGTGAAGACGCCCTGCGAGCCGCCGTCCACCGTGCACGTGCCGGGGAAGAGCGGCGGAAAGACCGACGTTCCCTGCAGCTTGACGTTGGGGTTGTTCGGGAAGTTCGTGTTGCCCTTGGGGAAGCTCGTGTAGGTGAAGTCGAAGGTCGGGTCGCCGGTTCCCTGGCCGAAGCCGTTCAGGTCGATCACCGAGATCCC
>DATKBQ010000143.1:0-4346 GCA_035546375.1 Planctomycetota bacterium
AAGCGGTTGGGGCGGCGTGGGGCCGTCTGCGGTGTTGCGCTCGCTCAGCGATGGACCCAGCATCGCCACCGCTCGCGCGCCTTGCATACGGCCCCACGGCGCTCCCAACGCAGCCCACGGGGGTTCCACCACGGGCTGCTAGGGGCTCTGGTAGTGTTTACCGGGTCGGCTGGATCTGGACAGATGAGTCGAACGGACTGCGGCTTCCTTGGCGCCGAGACCGGCAGCAGCACCTTGGCCCGACAAGCGGTGCCCACCGCGAACGGCCCCCGTATCGCATCGCCACGACCTGCACGACGCACTGAGGCGGCACTGAGGCGGCACTGAGGTGGCACTGAGGCACACCCTCGCGGAGAGCTGACAGCCATGGACTATCCAGGCGACCCCGCACTCGCGCAGGAGGTACGCACGCGCGTTCTCACCACATTCCGGCAAACCGTCGAGCTGGCGGAGGAGGGGCGGCTTCAGGAAGCCTCGCTGGGATGTGACTTCATTCTCAAGATGGATCCGCGCTTCGAGCCTGCGCGCGAGCTGCGGGAGCGACTGGCGGGCTCTGCCGCGCCGGTCTCCGCCGCGGACCTCCTCGACCGGAGCCCTGAGCCCGCGCGACCTACGGTCCCGCCGCCGCCGCCGCCCGCCACAACCGCGCCAGCCGAGGACCTGCGCAGGACCCAGTTCTCTCCGCAGGACCTGGCGCTGTCGCTGGCCGATGAAGGCGTCGACCTGGGCGCCTTGTTCGAGACACCCTCCGCGCCGCAGGCGGCGGCGCCGCCGCTCGGGCACACCGCCTCGGAGCCCGCGAGCCGTATCGACGAGCTGCTCGCCGAGGGCCAGCGCGCCTTCGACGAAAGTCAGTACCAGAACGCCATCGACGTCTGGTCGCGCATCTACCTCATCGACCTCGACCACGCCGAGGCCAACCGTCGCATCGATGCCGCGCGAAAGCTGAAGGCGGAGCAGGAGAGAGTGGCCGACGAGCAGCTCCACGAGGGCGTTCGCGCGCTCGAGGAGGGCCGCAGCGAGGAGGCTCGCGCGATCTTGGAGCGGTTGCTGGAGCAGAACCCCAACCACATCGCCGCCCGCGAGTATCTGGGGCAGCTGCCGGGAGGCGAGGGCGGCGTTCTCTCGACCCACGAGGCACCAGGGGAGATCTACGGCGAGCCACCGGAGGTGCCGCTGCCGACACCGCCCGCCGTTGCGGCGAGCCACGAAGGGGCGACGAGCCTTACGGAGACGAAGGCGCCGCGCCGAGGCGCCTCGGGTGCCAAGGGGCAGGCGCGCGCCGTGAGCGCGGACCGGCGGTTCGTTTGGATCGGTGCAGTGGGTCTGGCGCTGCTGCTCGCCGCCGGCTGGTTCCTGGCCTCCAACTGGAAGCGGCTGTTCCCCAATGCCGAGGCGGCCGCGCCCACAGTAGCGGTGTCCAGCATGGTCGAAGAGGCCGTGCGCCTCCATGCCGGCGGAGACATCGAGGGGGCCGTGCAACGGTTGCGACGCGTGACTCACCCCAACCCCGAGTACCCGCGTGCGCAAGAGCTGCTGGCCGAGTGGACCGCGCCCGAGGCCGACCCGGCCGCAGACGCGGCGGCGGCCGCCGCCGCGGACGAGCACAGCGCCCAGCGGATAGCGGCGCGCTCCGCGTTCCTCGAGCGGGCCCGGCGCGCCTACGAGGAACGCGAGTATCTGGGCGCCGTGAAGTCGTTCCGCGCGGCCGAGCAGATCGCTCCGCTCGACGGCGCGCTCGCCGACCTCTACGCCGACAGCAAGCGGCAGCTCTTGCCGCTCGCCGCGCAGGTCGACCTGTTCCAGCAACGCGAGTGGGATCGCGTGCTGCCGCTGCTGTGGCGACAGCACCTCGACGACGAGAGCAACCGTGACGTGCGCCGGCTCCTCAGCGACACGTTGTTCAACATGGGCGTGCAGGCAATGCGGGACGGTGACAAAGCGGCTGCCGTGCAGAACTTCCGCGACCTTGTTCGCATCGCGCCGGAGGATGCCCTCGCTCAGCGACTCCTGCTCTTTGCCGAGAGCTATCCAGGCAGCTCTCAAGACCTCGTCTTCCAGATCCTGGCCAGTCAGCTCGAGTTCCGCACGTGAAGAGGAAGCGCGACGATCCGGATTGGGACGAGCTGCCGCTCCTCGATGACCAGGCCGAGCGTCAGGGACAGAACCTGCCTCTCTTCGAGCCTTCGTCGTCGAACGACGCGCCAAGCCACTCGAGTGGGCGCCAGCGGAGCACTCGCAACGACGGCCCCCTGAAACCGATGGCGCCGGGTGAGCACAATCGCGAGCCCGGCACCCCCGCGCCTGCCGACGAGGCTCCGCCGCGTCGCACCGCCGAGCGGGTCCAACCGGGGTGGGTCCAGACCTCGATCGAAGCGGCCTCCACCGCCGGGCTGCCCGAAGGAATGTCCCACGAGGAGCCAGCCGGGATATTCGACGAGGACTTGGGCAACCGAGAACGATTCGACCTGGCCGAGGCGCCCGGCTCGCCTGGAACAGCGCCGGGCGTTCGACAGTCGGCGCCGATTGTCGAGCGCTTGCTGGCGGGGCTTGCCGACGGGGTCGTGCACATCGCGGTCCTGGCCAGCTCGCTGGTGGCCGAGTCGCTGCTGGGGCTGCAGCCGGAACTGCGTCAGTGGCCGGGCTTCGCGGCGTTCTTGGTTTGCTTCTCCTTCCTCTACACCACCATTCCGCTGGCGTTCTGGGGTCAGACGCCCGGCATGGCCTGGCGGGGGCTTCGCGCCCGCGACCGCGAGGATCGCTCTCTGGCCTTCGGCCAGACCGCGCTACGTTGGCTGGGAGCTCTCGTCACCACCGCGCTCGCCGGGCTTCCGACTTTGCTCGCGGTCGCCGGCGGGCGCTCGCTGGCGGACCGCCTCAGCGGGTCCGTGACGGTCGCAGCAGAAGCACAGTGACGGCACCGCCAGCAAGGTGTCTTGCCTTGACCCTCCATGGGGCGCGTGTTACCTTACCTGCGGTCTGCGCTTCGTGTCGTCGTTCCCAGCTCGGGACCACAGCCCGCGCGTTCCTCGCCCGAGCACACCTCGCCGCGAGAGCCGCGCCGGGTGGCGCAACGCGGCGCGGATCGCTCCCCGGCCCTCGCGGCCCGCATCGCACCACTTCGACCTGCAGCGGTCCTGCCCTCGCCCGGCTCCCTACGCGCCGGCGTTCGAGACGAAGAGTAGAGACACATGGGTTGCGCCGTGATCGTGCGCGACGGGGTCCAGGCTTCCAATAGTCCCAGCGGCCAGCCGAGGCCGTAAGCCAGCACGCTAGCCACTGCGCCGGCGCACAACTCCGAACACGTTCCGCCTCCGCCACCCCTCCGGCCATGGACTTCGACCTCAGCCTGCTGGCGGTGCTCGTGGTGTTCGGCATCACGTATGCCGTGCTGCGTGCCTTCCTGTTTACGCCGGTCTATGCCTTGCTGCGGCGGCGCGAGGCCGAGATCGACACGGCGGCCGAGATCCATCAGCAGACTCTCGCGGACACCCAGGCCCAACTCGACGCCGAGCGGGGGAGGCTTGCCGAGGCGCGCGGCAGCGCGCGTGCCGGCCGCGACGCGCTCCGCCAGGAGGCCCAGGCGCAGCGTATGGCAGTCCTCGCCACCGCGAAGAGCGAAGCGGAGAAGCGGCTCGGGGCAGCCCAAGGCGAGCTTGCCGAGCAGGTGCAGCGCGAGCGCGCGGGGTTGGAGGCGCGGGTGTCGGATCTGGCCGCCGTGATGACCGAGCGCCTGCTCGGGAGGGCCTCTTGAGTCTCTGCCGCGGGGGGCCCAGGCGCCGGGTGCTAACCGTCGCTGCGACGCTCGCAGCAGCGGCCACGCCCGTGTTCGCCGCGAGCGGTACCGGCGGCGACACCTGGCTAGGCCTGCCGGTGTGGGTCTGGGCCTGGGGCAACCTTCTGGTGTTCTGGGGAATCCTGGTTCGTTTCGCCGGCCCGTTCGTGCGTGACTTCTTCGTGCAGCGGCGCCAGCGTATTCGTGCGGAGCTCGAGCGCGCCGCGCAGCAACGCCGCGAGGCCGAGGAAATGAGGACCTCGCTGACGCGCCAGCTCGCCGAGCTCCACGCCGAGGTCGACCGGCTGCGCGCCGAGAACGAAGCGCAAGGCCAGCGCGAGCGGCAGGAGATCCTGGCCCAGGCCGAACGCGATCGCGAGCGAGTCGTGGAGCAGACGCGGGCCGAGATCGAGCAGCGGGTCAAGCGCGCGCGGCAGGAGCTGATCCAGCTCTCCGCCGACCTCGCGGCCGAGCTGGCTCGCGAGCGGCTGGAGCGCGAGATCACGCCCGAGGACCGCCGCCGGCTGATAGCCCGCGGTCTGGAGCTGCTCCGGGAGAAGGCTTCGTGATC
>DATKBQ010000144.1:0-11496 GCA_035546375.1 Planctomycetota bacterium
ACAACGTGGTGAACTGTCGCGGAGATGGTTCATCGCTGCAGGAACTCGCCGGCGGGTTTCAGCGTAGGCACCTGGTCGCAGATGATCTTCGCGACCACCAGCATCGGCACGGCGAGCAACGCGCCGGGGACTCCCCAGAGCCAGCCCCAGAAGATCAGGCCGGCGAAGACGATGACCGGGTTCAGGGCCAGCCGCCGGCCGAGGAGCATCGGCGTGACGAGCTGGCCTTCGATTGCGGTGATCGTGAAGTAGAGGATCGGCGGCAGGAGCGCCTGCCCCAGGCTCTCCTCGAACGTGACCATCGAGACCACCGCGATGACCGACGTGCCGACGATCGCCCCGACGAAGGGGACGAAGTTGAGCACGCCGGCCATCACGCCCCAGAGCAGCGGATTCGGCATGCCGACCAGGGCCATCGCCAGGCCCTCGGCCACCCCCAGGCCGGTGTTGATCGCCGTGACCGTGAGCAGCCACCTGGAGACGTCGCTTCCGATCCGGTGGGCGGCCTCGACCGCACGGTCCTTGTCCGCCCGGCGCGGCAGCACGTGCACGAGCTTGCGCAGGTACAGGTCGCCGGAGGCGAGCAGGAAGAAGAGCAGGATCACCGTGGTCACTGCCCCGGTCGCGATCGCGATCGCCTTCCCGAGCAGGATCCCGCCCATCGTCGGCGCACGGATCTCGACCGACACGGGAGCCTCCTTCGAGCCGTCCTCCCCCTGCGTCATCTCCTTCACCCGCTCGGCGGCCACGTTGACCTGATCGACGGGCCTGCGCAGCGCGCGCACGCGCGCCTCGAGCGAGTTCAACGTCGCGGGGACGCGCTCGATCCAGTTTCTCGCGGGCGCGATCAACGCCTGTCCTCCCGCGACCAGCAAGGCCACCAGCGCCAACACCGCGAGGCCCGCCCCCGCGGGCTCCGGCAGGCCGGCGCGGTGCAGGACGCGCACGAGGGGCCGCAGGAGCGCGGTCAACAGCAGCGCGAGCACCACCGGAAGGAGGAACACGCGCGCGAAGTAGGCGGTGTAGAGGAGCGCGATCGCGAAGAGACCGAGCATTGCGAACGTGCGCAGGTCGCTCCGCCTGGACCCGCCTGCCCCGGCAGGGGCGGCCCGAGGCTCGCGTCTTTCGATCCCGGCCTCTGCGCTCCTTTTCGTGTCCACGTGCGTCTCCAGCCGCTACGGAGCGCCTCCGGAGGCATTCCCCGGCCGCGCGAGCCGCTTTACGATTCGGTCACCTTCCGCACGCCGCGGGAATGTCCTGCGCGCGGAGCCGCATGGTCCCAGGTGAGTAACCGGCGCGCGAGCGCCAACTGTGAATTGCGAAGGCGAAAGGCTTTTCGAAATGAAGATCCAACATTGGCTGCCCATCCTGGGTGCGGTACCCCTGGGGCTGGCCGCGCGGGCGGTTCCCTTGACCGTCGCGGCGATGGGCACCGCAGCGGTGTTCAGCTCCTGTGACGACGGCGCGGAGGGCGTCGGCGAGGACATCGACGAGGCCATCGAAAAGGCCGGCGACGAGATCGAAGACGCCACCGACGGTTAGCGGCGGCGGAAGCCTCGGCCGGCGGCTGCCGCGGGCGGCACCGGGCGCTATGCTGCGCCTCCGATGGCGAGCGCGCTCCCGCCCGCGGAAGGCCCGGCCCCGGCCGGACCGGTCTTGGTCCCCGGCGGCGCGGGCTACATCGGCAGCCACACGGTGCGGCTCTTCCAGCGCCGGGGCGTGCCGGTGGTCGTGCTCGACAACCTCTCCACGGGCCATGCGGCGAGCGTCACCGCTCCGCTGGAGCGCGTCGACCTCGGCGACCGCACCGCCTTGGCCCAGGTCTTCGAGCGCCACGAACCGCGCGCGGTCGTGCACTTCGCCGCGAAGACCTACGTCGGCGAGTCCGTCGCGGATCCCGCGCGCTACTACCAGGAGAACGTCGGCCACACCTGGAACCTGCTCGAGGCCATGCGCGCGGCGGGCTGCCGGGACATCGTCCTCTCGTCGAGCTGCGCCACCTACGGCGAGCCGATCGAGATCCCGATCACCGAGGATCATCCTCGGAATCCGATCTCGCCGTACGGGCGCACCAAGCTCCACATGGAGCACATGATCGAGGACTACTCGCGCGCCTACGGGATGCGCTTCGCTGCGCTGCGCTACTTCAACGCCGCCGGAGCGGCGCGCGAGGGCGACCTCGGCGAGTGGCACGATCCCGAGACCCACCTGATCCCACTGGTCCTGCAGGCGGCGCTGGGCCGGCGCGGCGAGGTCGAGATCTACGGCGACGACTACCCCACGCCCGACGGCACCTGCATCCGCGACTACATCCACGTGGAGGACCTGGCCGAAGCGCACCTCGCGGCGCTCGCGCGGCTGCAAGGCGGGCGCGAGCGGCTGTTCGTCAACCTCGGCACCGGCACGGGCTACTCCGTGCGCCAGGTGATCGACGCCGTGGAGCGCGTCACGGGACGCAAGGTGCCCTGCCGGGTGGTCGCGCGACGCTCCGGCGACCCGCCGGAGCTCGTGAGCGGCGGCAGGCGCGCGCTCGAGGAGCTCGGCTGGCACGCACGGCGCCCCGCGCTCGACGAGATCGTCGCCGACGCCTGGCGCTTCCTGCTGGATCACCCGGACGGCTTCGCGAAGTGAGCGCGCGGGGCGCGACGTGGACCGTGCTCGGCGCGGGCTCGATCCTGCCGCGCGCGGGGTTCGGGTGCGCGGGCCACGCCCTGCGCACCGCGCCGCAGGCGAAGGTGACGCTCTTCGACTGCGGCCCGGGGACGATCCGCTCGCTCGCCGGCGCCGGGATCGCGCTCGGGGACGTCGAGCGGGTCGTGATCAGCCACTTCCATCTCGACCACTGCCTCGACCTGTTCGCGCTGGCCTTCGCGCGGAACAACCCGTCGCTGCAGCCCCTGTGGGACCTGGAGATCGTGGGACCCGTGGGCACGGCCGCGCTGCTCGCGCGCGGCGAGGGCACGCTCGGGAAGTGGGCGAAGGATCCGCATGCGGACGTGATCGAGGTCGAGCTGGACGAGCGCGGCGGCGCGGAGCTCGCGCGCGACGACCTTGCGCTGCGCTGCGTGGGAACCGGCCACACGCCGGAGGCGCTCGCTTGGCGCGCGGAAGGAGAGTGGGGGAGCGTCGCCTATACGGGCGACAGCGGCGAGGTCGAGGCCGTGGCGCGCTTGGCCCGCGGCGCCGAGCTGTTCGTGATCGAGTGCTCCTTCCCCGACTCCAACGCCGTCCCGGGTCACCTGACGCCGAGCGGGGCGGGGCGGATGGCACGGACCTCCGGCTGCGCGAAGGCCGTCTTGACGCACTTCTACCCGGACGTGAACCCCGAGGAAGCTCGCCTCCTCGCCTTGCGCGAGTTCGGCGGCGAGGTGCAGATCTCGAGGGACGGGAGCGTGCACCCGCTGGCGTGATCCGGGCCCCAGCCGCGCCCTCCGGCGCGGCGAGTGCATCGGCCCCTGCAAGCCTTGCCTCGGCGGGTCTCGCGGGCCGAGCCGCTGGATACTTGCGGTCCGAGCCCCCAGGCCTTACCGATGGGGCCTGCCGCGCCGGGACCGGCGCCATCTTGCCGTCATGGAGTCTCTGCGCATCCTCCTCGCCGTCCTGCTCGTCCAGGCACCGGCAACCGTATCGCCCGAGGCCGCGCGCGCCACCGGCTTCGCGACGATCACCGAGGAGGACGTCGGGCTCCACCTGCGCAACCTCGCCGCCATGGCCCACGAGGGGCGCGACTCGCCCAGCGCCGGGCTCACCCGGGCCGCGCGCTACATCTCGGAGCGCTTCGGCGAGGCCGGCTGCGAGTTCGCCTCCGGCGAGAGCTTCCTCTGGCCCTTCTCGCGCTCGCTCCCCGCGCCGGTGGCCGCGGAGTGCGCGCTGTCCCTGGCGGTCGAAGGCGCCGAGCCGCGCACCTTCGAGCTGGGCCGCGACTTCGTGCCGCTCGCCGGCTGCGGAGGCACGGCCGAGGGCGAGCTGGTTTTCCTCGGCTTCGGGATCAACTCCAAGCGCGAGCACTTCACCGAGGTCGACGGCCGGCTGAGCGGGAAGATCGCGCTGATCCTGTGGGGCGAGCCACGCCACGCGAAGCGATTCGACGGGCCGGAGGAGAGCCCCGACGCGTCCCTGTGGGCGAAGCTGGAGACCCTGCGCGAGGCGAAGCTGGCCGGCGTGATCCTCGCGCGGCGGCCTCCGGACCCGCCCAAGAAGGCCTCGAGCGAGGAGCGCGAGCTCCCGGAGCTCTCCTTCCGCCACACCTGGGCTACGTGGACGGTCGAGCGCATGCGCACGTCGCTCGACGACTTGCCGAGGGACACGCCGCCGACGATCGAGGTCACGCTGGAATGCGCCTCCGAGCTGCTGGGCGAGGACGTCGCGGCGCTCGCCGAGCGCGGCGACCGCACCGTGCGGCCGCTGCGGCGCGATCCGCGCGGGCGCGTCGTCAGGCTCGCCTCGCGGACGGAGACGCGCGAGGTGCCGATCGACAACGTCGTCGCACTCCTGCGCGGCAGCGACCCGGAGCTGGCCGGGGAGTTCGTCGTGATCGGCGCCCACTACGACCACGTCGGCGTCGACGAGCGCGGGCGCATCGGCTACGGGGCCGACGACAACGCCTCGGGGACCGCGGCCTTGATCGAGCTGGCCCAGGCCTTCTCCGCGGCGCGGCCGCGGCGCTCGCTCTTGCTGGCGGCCTTCGCGGCCGAGGAGGACGGCTTGCTCGGCTCCGACGCCCTGTGCAAGACGCCGCCGGTCCCGCTGGACTCGATGGTGGCCATGATCAACATGGACATGCTCGGGCGCGGCGACGCCGGCGAGGTGGCGGTGATCGGGATCGTCCAGAACCCCCAGCTCGAGAAGATCCTCGACCGCGGCAAGCGCCTGGCGCGCACGGGCGTCAAGCGAGTGGTGGTGCGCCAGGGCGAGGAGCTGTTCCAGCGTTCCGACCACTACTCCTTCCACCAGGTCGGCGTGCCGGTGCTCTTCTTCTTCGAGGGCCTTCCGATCGAGAAGAACCCCGACTACCACACCTGGCGCGACACGATCGAGCGGCTCGACACGGACAAGATCACGCGCACCACGCGGCTGGTCTTCAACTGCGCATGGCTCCTGGCGAGCGACGACGAGCGCCCCCCCGCGCCGCGCGAGTAGCCCTGCTCGCCGCCGCCAACCTGGCGGCGGCCGCACTGCTCCTGCGCGCCCTCACCGGCGGCCCCGAGGCAATTGGGAAACTTTCGAGTCGCAGTCAAAGTTCTACTTTCTCGACCGGAAACCCGGACGAGGCGCCGCGAGCGCGTCGCGACCCCGCGCTCGAGCGCGACCTGCGCGCGATCGTCGACGAGGCGCGCGCCGAGGCGGTTCGGCTGGCCGGCAAGGGCTTCGATGCGGCCGCGGTGGAGGTCTCCGTGCACGTGCGCGAGCGTTTCCCCGGCGGCGTCGAGGTCGACCTGGACGCGGGGAGGGCGCTGCGGCCCGCCTCGAACGTGAAGCTCGTCACCACCGCCGCCGCGCTCGTGCTGCTCGGGCCGAGCTGGCACTTCGACACGGCCTTCGAAGCCGGCGGGCCGCTGCGCGACGGCGTGCTGGCGGGCGACCTCGTCGTGCGCGCCGCCGGCGATCCGCTCTACGACCCGCGAACTGCGGGCTCGGTCGCGGCGCTGCTGGAACCCGCCGTGGCGGCGCTGCGCGAGCGCGGGGTCCGCGTCGTCGCCGGCGACCTCGTGCTCGACGAGGGCAGCTTCGCCGAGCCCGCTCCCGGGCCGGCGTGGCCCGACGAGGGTCAGCGCTGGGCCGAGTACTGCGCGCTGGCGGGCGGCTTCAGCGCCAATCGCGGCGGCCTCACGGCCACGGTGACACCGGGGAAGGCCGGCGAGCCCGCCGCGGTGCGCATCGCGCCGCGCGACCACGGCCTGAGCGAGGAGCTGCGCGTCATCACGGCGGCCGGCGGCGCGCTCGTGGTCGCGATGCAAGCTCGTGGGGGTGGCGTGCTCGTGCGCGGCACGATCCCGGCCGGCGCCGCGCCCTTCGTCGACTCCTTCGCGCACCCCGATCCGGTCGAATTGTTCGGCCACGCGCTGTCCGGAGCGCTGGCTCGCGGAGGCGTGCTCGTCGAGGGCGAGCTGTGCCGCGCGCGCGGCCGTCCGGCGGGCGAGGTCCTCGCGCACCTGCGCACGCCGCTGCTCGACGTGCTCGGCCCGATCAACACCCACTCCACGAACGCCGTCGCCGACCAGCTCTTCCTGGCGCTCGGCAACGCCGTGGTGGGGGAGGGCTCCCGCGAAGGGGGCGCGCGCGCCACGCGCCTCGCGCTCGAGCGCCTGGGCGTATCCGCGGAAGGGCTCGAGCAGGTCGACGGCTCCGGCCTCTCGCGCCGGAACCG
This sequence comes from Planctomycetota bacterium, assembly GCA_035546375.1. Taxonomy (GTDB): domain Bacteria; phylum Planctomycetota; class UBA1135; order UBA1135; genus DATKBQ01. The sequence goes on from DATKBQ010000144.1 coordinate 6,368, forward strand.
GATCGGCGCGCGGCAGATCACGGCCTTGCTCGCGGCGGTCCTGGCGCTCGACGAGACGAGCTCGAAGGCCTTCCGCGAGTCGCTCGCCGTGGCCGGGGAGAGCGGCACGCTCGAGAAGCGCATGGGAGGACAAGCGACCCGCGGCCGCGTGCGCGGAAAAACCGGCTTCATCGGCGGGACGAGCGCGCTCTCGGGCGTCGCCAGCGCGCGCGACGGCCGCGAATGGGTCTTCTCGATCCTGGTCAACTACCCCGACGTCGCGGGGTTGAACACGCGCTGCTGGAAGCCGATGCAGGACCGCCTCTGCGAGCGTCTGGTCGCGGAGATCCCGTGAGCGAGCTGTCCGCCGCGGAACGCGCGGAGATCCTGGAGGAAGCGCGCGCGGCCGCGCTCGCCGCGGGCAAGCTCCTGATGGAGCACTTCGGCCGGCTCTCGGCCGGCCAGGTGGGCCACAAGGGCGTCGAGCGCGACCTCGTGACCGCCGCCGACCTGGACGCGGAGCGCGCGATCGTCGCGCGGCTGCGCGAGCGCTTCCCCGGCCACGCGATCGAGGCCGAGGAGGAGACCCACGAGCGCTCGAGCACGGCGACGCTGCGCTGGTTCGTCGACCCGCTCGACGGCACGGTGAACTTCGTGCACGCGCTGCCGATGTTCGCCGTCTCGATCGCGCTCTACGACGGCGAGATCCCCGAGGTCGCGGTGATCCACGCGCCGCGCCTGGGCGAAACCTTCTGGGCCACGCGCGAGGGCAGCGCCTTCCTCGACGGGCGGCGGATCGAGGTGTCGCGCACCGCGCGGCTGGGCGAGGCGATCCTGGCGACGGGTTTCCCCTACCGGCGCAACGAGCTCGCGAATTCGAACCTCGAGAACTTCAACGCGTTCTTCTACCACGTGCGCGGGCTGCGCCGGATGGGCTCGGCCGCGCTCGACCTCGCCTACGTCGCCGCCGGCCGGCTCGACGGCTTCTGGGAGCTGCACCTCGCTCCGCACGACGTCGCCGCCGGCGCGCTGCTCGTGCGCGAAGCGGGCGGGATCGTGCGCGACGCGAACGGCGGCGAGGACTGGCTGCGCGGCGGCCACATCGTCGCCGCCGGCGAGGGGCTCTTCGAGCTCATCCGCTCGCGCCTGCAGGTGTAGGCGAGCAGGCCCGGACCTCATCCAGGCTGCGACGTCTGCCTCGAGTGGCCTCGAGCGGATCGTGCGAGCGCACGCCGGCGCCCCTTCCCGGCTCCCCGGGCCTCTGCTACCATGCCGGGCCACCCCTTGTGGACGCGATGCTCGCAAACCCCATCCAACGAGCCGCGGCGAGAGTCTAAAGCCTTTCGTTGACGAGACTTAGGCGCGCATGACGGCCGGCTCGATCCGCATCCGTGGCGCCCGCCAGAACAACCTGGCCGGCGTCGACGTGACGATCCCCCGCAACCGCCTGGTGGCGGTCACCGGGGTCTCCGGGTCGGGCAAGAGCTCGCTCGCCTTCGACACCCTCTTCCGAGAGGGCCAGCGGCGCTTCCTCGAGACCCTCTCGGCCTACGCCCGCCAGTTTCTCGGGCGCATGGAGAAGCCCGACGTCGAGTCGATCGAGGGCCTCTCCCCGGCGATCGCCGTCGACCAGAAGGCCGCCAGCACGAGCCCGCGCTCGACCGTCGGCACGCTGACCGAGGTCTTCGACCACCTGCGCGTGCTCTTCGCGCGCGCCGGCACCGCGCATTGCCCGAAGTGCGCGCTGCCGCTGAAGAGCCGCACGCCCGAGAGCATCGTCCAGGAGATCCTCGCGCTCTTCGGCGGCAAGCACGTCACGGTCCTGGCGCCCTTGGTGCGCGACCGCAAGGGCTCGCACCGCGCGCTCTTCGAGGACCTCGCCCGGCGCGGCTTCATCCGCGTGCGGGTCGACGGCACGCTGCGGCGCATCGAGGAGCAGGGCGAGCTCGAGCGCTACAAGCGCCACACGATCGAGGTGGTCCTCGACCGCCTGCGTCCCGATCCGGCCGAGGCCACCCGGCTGCGCGAGGCCGTCGAGCAGGCCCTCGAGCTCTCCGGCGGCGACGTCGTGCTCGCCGCCGACGACGGCGACCGCAGCTGGTCCACCAGCCGCACCTGCCCGGGCTGCGGGGCCGAGACGCCGCCGCTCGAGCCGCGGCTCTTCTCGTTCAACTCGCCCCACGGCGCCTGCCCCGCCTGCGACGGGCTCGGGCGACTGCGCCGCGCCAGCGAGGCGCGCGTCGTGCGCGACGCGACGCTCTCGATCCGCGAGGGCGCGCTGGCGGTCACGCGCAAGAGCGGCGGCGCGCTCTCCTATCCGAAAGTCGACTTCCGCTTCCTCGAGCAGGTGGCCGAGGCCCACGGCTTCGACCTCGACACGCCCTGGCGCGAGCTTCCCGCCCGCGCGCGCCGTGTCGTCCTGCACGGCAGCGGCGAGGAGCGCTTCGAGGACCAGGCGTCCTGGAACGGCGAGCGCTACCAGGGCTCGGTGCGCTGGCAGCGGCGCTTCCGCGGCGTGCTCCCCGCGCTCGAGAAGGCCTGGGAGAACGGCCAGCGCCAAGCGGCGCGCTACTTGGCGGACAGCGACTGCTCGCGCTGCGGCGGGACGCGGCTGCGCGAGGAGGCGCTCGTCGTCCTCTACGCAGGCGTCTCGCTGCGCGATCTGCTGGCACTGCCGATCTCGGACCTGCGCCGCCGGCTCGCCTCGCTCGAGCCGAGCCGGCGCGAGCAGGAGATCGGCCGCGACCTCCTGGGCGAGGTCCAGCGGCGCCTCGAGTTCCTCGACCAGGTCGGCCTCGACTACCTCACGCTGGCGCGCGGCGCGGACACGCTCTCGGGCGGCGAGGCCCAGCGCATCCGCCTGGCGGCGCAGCTCGGGAGCCAGCTCCAGGGCGTGCTCTACGTGCTCGACGAACCCTCGATCGGCCTGCACGCGCGCGACCACGCGCGGCTCCTCGGCGCGCTGATGCGGCTGCGCGACGGCGGCAACACCGTGGTCGTCGTCGAGCACGACGAGGCCACGCTGCGCGCGGCGGACCACCTGATCGACGTCGGGCCCGGCGCCGGACGCCACGGCGGGCGGATCGTCGCCCAGGGCAGCCCGCGCGAGGTCGCCCTGGCCGACTCGCCGACCGGGCGCTACCTGCGCGGCGAGCTGGCGATCTCCGCTCCGCGCGAGCGGCGCGCCGGCGACGGCCGCGCGCTCACCGTGCGCGGCGCGCGGGCCTTCAACTTGAAGGGGATCGACGTCCGCTTCCCGCTGGGGACGCTGACCGTGATCTCGGGCGTCAGCGGCTCGGGCAAGTCGACGCTCCTGCACCGCGTGCTCGAGCCCGCCCTGGTCCAGCATTTCGGCCGCGAAGGCGACCCGCCCGGCGAGCACGACGCGATCGAGGGCCTGGAGCACGTCGGCGACGTGGTCTCGATCGACGCCTCGCCGATCGGGCGCACGCCGCGCTCGAACCCCGCCACCTACACCGGCGCCTTCACGCCGATCCGCGACCTCTTCGCCAGCCTGCCCGAGGCGCGCATGCGCGGCTACGGTCGCTCGCGCTTCTCCTTCAACGTCCAGGGCGGGCGCTGCGAGGCCTGCGGCGGCGCCGGCGCGAAGCTGGTGGAATTGCAGTTCCTGGCGCCGGTCACCGTGCCCTGCGACGAGTGCGGCGGCGAGCGCTTCCAGGCCGAGACGCTCGAGGTGCGCTACCGTGGGCGCTCGATCGCCGACGTGTTGGCGATGACCGCGGAGGAGGCGCTCGAGCTCTTCGCCGACCACCCGAAGATCGCGCGCCCGCTGCGCACGCTGGTCGAGATCGGCCTGGGCTACCTGACCCTCGGCCAGCCCTCGACCACGCTCTCGGGCGGCGAGGCCCAGCGCATCAAGCTCGTCGCCCACTTGAAGAAGAGCCCGCGCGAGCGCGCGCTCTACCTGCTCGACGAGCCGACGGTCGGGCTGCACCCCCAGGACGTGCAGCGGCTCCTGGCGGCGCTGCAGACGCTCGTCGAGGGCGGCCACAGCGTGGTCGTGATCGAGCACGACCTCGACGTGATCCGCTCGGCCGACCACCTGATCGACCTCGGCCCCGAGGGCGGCGAGCGCGGCGGGGAGCTCGTCACCAGCGGCACGCCGGAGGAGGTCGCGCGCTGCGCGGCGTCGCACACCGGCGCCGCGCTGAGCGGGGAGTTCGGCTACGGCCCTGCGGACCGCCCCGCGGCGCCGCGAGGCGCGGTCGATTCGGGCGATCTGGCCCAGACGCACATCCGCGTCTGGAATGCGCGCACGCACAACCTGAACCACGTCGACGTGGCGCTGCCGCGCGATTCCCTGACGGTGATCACCGGGCCGAGCGGCTCGGGCAAGAGCTCGCTCGCACTGGACACGATCCACGCCGAGGGCCGGCGGCGCTTCGTCGAGTCGCTCTCGACCTACGCGCGCCAGTTCCTCTCGAGCGGCGACCGCCCGCCGGTCGACCGCATCGAGGGCCTCGGCCCGTCGGTGGCGGTCGAGGCCGGCGGCTCGCGCGGCCACCCGCGCTCGAGCGTGGCCACGACCACCGAGATCCACGACCACCTTCGGGTGCTCTTCGCGCGCGCGGGCACCGCGCGATGCCCGGTCCACGGGATCGAGCTGGAGCAGTCCGACGCGGCTACGGCGGCGCGGCGGATCGTGCGCGATCTGGCCGGCGCGAGCGGCTGGATCGTCGCGCCGGTTTTTGGAGCGGGCTTCGGGCCGGGTCTCGAGCAGCCCGAGAAGCCCGCCGCGGCGCTGCGCGAGGCGCTCGACGCCTGGCGCGCGGCGGGCTTCGTGCGCATGCTCGTGAACGGCGTCGAGCACCGCCTCGACCAGAAGCCCCCGCGCTTGGCGAAGGGTGCGCGCGTCGACCTGGTGGTCGACCGGCTTTCGTTCGGCCCCGAGACGCGCGCGCGCATCGCCGAGGCCGTCGAGCAGGCGGAAGGGATCGCCGGCGGCCGCGTCAGCGTGATCCTGCGCGGCGCGGCCGGCTCGGACGGCGCGGAGGCCGGGCGCAGGCTCGAGCTCTCCACGCGCGGCGCCTGCCCCGCGTGCGGCTTCCGCCTCGCGCACCGCCTCGACCCGCGCCACTTCTCGTTCAACACCCACTCCGGCGCGTGCGAGCAGTGCGACGGGCTCGGGC